>CAMEIU010000011.1 GCA_945918815.1 uncultured Clostridia bacterium | reverse complement strand
AAAATGCCATAATTTGTGGTTCCCAAGGGACGACGACCACTATTTGTAGGGCACGGCCACTGGACGTGCCGCTGGCAGGAAGCTGCGTCCTGTGACCGGTTGCCAAACGGCGCGTCGGGTCGCCGCGCCCTACATGGGCGATACATCACATCAACAAATTCCAATTTCCCGGTTTGCTGGCCAGTTCCATCCCCTCTGATTTTCTCGCAATTTTTCCGTTGGGTCAAGTTTTTTCTTGCCGGGATTGCGCACAGAAAAGGCGGCCCGCGCGTGTCTGCTGCGGGCCGCCGTTCCAGAAAGGCGAATATGGTTTATTCCAGGCCGTACTTCAGGGCCGCGTCGTCCAGGGACTTGCGGCACTTGCGCACGCCGGCTTCGATGCCCTCGGGCTCCTTGAAGATGGCGGAGGACAGGATCACCACGTCCGGGTTGCACTCCACCACGGGATCCATGTTGTTCCAGCGGAGGCCGCCGTCCACGGCCAGCTCGCAGTTGGGGTTCTTCTCGTTGATCTCCGCACGGGCCCGCTTGATGAGGTCGATGGAGCTGCGGCGCCAATCCCAGTTGTCCTTGCCGTCGGTCTTGCTGACGCCGTGGATGACGATCTGCAGGCGGTCGATGTCGTAGATGGACTCGTCCACGAAGCACAGGGGCGTGTAGCAGCCCAGGGTCAGGCCGATCTTCATGCCGAACTCATGGCAGTAGTTCATGATGTAGGCCAGGGGGGCGCCGATGAAATGCTCGGCGGGCAGAATCAGCATGTTGCAGCCGGCGGCGGCGATCTTCTCGATGAAGAGGCGGTCGCACTCGCGGGTGTAGAAGTGGCACTCGATGGGCTTATCGGTCACGGGGCGGATGCCCTCGATGATCTGATGGCCGCCCATGAGCTGCATGTTCTTCAGATCGTACATGTCGGCGGCGTCGGAGTGGATGTAGTCCGCGCCCGCGTCAGCGGCGGCCTTGACGGCACCGGCGATGTTGCCATAGTTCACATGGGCCAGGCCCGCGGCGATTTTAATATGTTTCATAGCAGTCATTCCTCCATAAATTTGTTTCCGGCAGAGCCGGTCTGTTACGGTTTCTCCTGGTGGCGGACCACGCCGTCCACCACCGTGGCGGTGCAATGGCACCACAGGTCCCGGATGGGATTTCCGTTGAAAATGGCCACGTCGCCGTCCTTGCCCGGCTCCAGGGAGCCGATCCGGTCCTGGAGGCCCAGGATCTCGGCGGCGTTGCGGGTAATGGTGCGGAAGCCCTCCTCCTCCGGCAGGCCTGCGCCCACGCACATGCCCACGGCAATGGGCAGATACCAGAGATGGTTGGCGGGCAGGTCGGTCATGATGGCCACCTTGACGCCGGCCCGGGTCAGGATTCCGGCGGCCTCCAGACTCTGGAGGGCCACCTCCGGCTTCTGGGGGAAGCCGCCCAGGGGGCCGAGGATGGCGGGACAGCCGCTGGCGGCAATCTCATCGGCGATGAGATATCCCTCGGTGCAGTGGTCCAGGGTGACCTTCAAGTCCAGCTCCCTGGCAATGCGCAGCACCGTCATAATATCGTCGGCCCGGTGGCAGTGGGCCTTAACCGGCAGCTGGCCCCGGACCACCGGCTCCAGCGCCTCCAGCTTCTGGTCGTAGGCGGGCAGCTTGGCGGGATCGCCCTGGGCCCGGTCCTTTTTCGCGGCGTATTCCTTGGCCCGGTACAGGGCGTCCCGGATCAGCGATGAGGTCGCCATGCGGGTCACAGGCATCCGGCCGCCGCGGCCGAAGCTGTTCTTGGGATTCTCACCAAAGGCCATCTTCATGGCCAGGGGAGAACTGAGGACCATTTCCTCCATGGTCTTGCCCCAGGTCTTCATGGCCACGAAAGTACCGGCAATGGGATTGGAGCTGCCCGGGCCGGTGGCCACGGTGGTCACGCCGCCCCGGACGGCCACGCCGTACTCCGGGTCCAGGGGATAGATGCCGTCGATGCCGCGGATCTGCGGCGTCACCGGGTCGGAGGTCTCGTTGCCGTCGTCGCCGGGGAAGCCGATGGCGGTCTCATAAATGCCGATGTGACAGTGGGCGTCGATGAGGCCCGGCAGCACATAGCCGCCCTGGGCGTCCAACACACAGGCATTGGGGGCATCCAGATTGATCCCCACCGCGGCGATCTTGCCGTCCCGGATCCACACCTGGCCGTTTTCGATGGTCCCCTGGGGACCCATGGTGAGAATCTTGCCGTTTTGAATCAGAAGTTCTTCCATACGATCACCCCATTTTCTCCAGGAATTCCATGGCCTGACGGCCCACATTCTCCAGCACGCCGGGGGCGAAGGGAGATTCCAGCCCGGCCAGGGTCATGGTCTCGTCGAAGGACTGGAAGCCGCTGCACCGGAGCAGCTTGAGGTAGCTGTCCCATGCCTTCTCATGGTCCGCCTCGTTGAGGAAGTGGAACTGCAAGGCGCAGACCTGAGAGAGGACATAGTCGATATAATAGAAGGGCCACTTGTAGATGTGGGTCTGCCGCTGCCAGCCGCGGCCCTGGGACAGGAAGCCCTCGTTCTTATACTTCCGCCAGGGCACATACCGCTTCTCCAGGCTCTTCCACAGGTCCAGCCGCTGGGCGGGCGTCAGATCGGGATGGTCGTACACCTCGGTCTGGAACTCGTCCACCGCCGCGCCGTAGGGCAGGAAGGACAGGGCGTTCTTCATGTGGAAGAACTTATACTTTTCCACATCCTCCGGGCTGTAGAGCCGGTCCAGATAGGGCCAGATGAAGAACTCCATGGCCATGGAATGGATCTCGCTGATGTCGGAGGTGGCGTTGCCGCTCTCCACAAAGGGCTCGCCCCGCTTGAGGTAAGAGTGGAGGCCGTGGCCGCACTCGTGGGCGAAGGTTTTGATGGCGCCGGGAGACCGGTCAAAGGTCTCGAAGATAAAGGGCATTTCATAGATGGGCACATAGTTGGAATAAGCGCCGCGGATCTTGCCCACCCGGTCCTCCAGATCGAAGAACTGGCTGCGGCGGAGATCCTGATAATAGACCCGGGTTTCCGGGGAGAGGGCGCCGAAGATGCCGTCGAACAGCTCCTGGACGGAACCGTCCTTCAGCTTGGGACCGTCTCCGGCGAAGCTGACATCCTCGTCAAAGGCCCAGAGCTCGTCGTAGCCCAGTCGCTGCCGCTGCTGTTCAAAGAGGGCGGTGACCACCGGGGTGATGCTCCGCTCGATCTCCCTGCGAAAGGCGGCCACCTGTTCCCGGCCATAGCCGGTGCGGCCCTGGCGGCAGTAGCCCATGTCGGTGTAGCTTTCAAAGCCCAGCTTTCCGGCCATGCGGTGGCGGACATGGACCAGGTCGTCATAGAGCTTGTCCAGCTCCTCGCTTTTTTCTTCAAAGGCCTTCTGGCGCAGGCCGTCGAACTTCTCCCGGTCCGCCCGGTCGCCGGGCTTTTGCAGCTTGGACAGCTCGCCCATGGTCAGACGCTTGCCGTCCACCTCCACGGACAGGTTGCCGCTGATTTTGGAATACTGGGCGGAGAGGACGCTCTCCTCCTCCAGATCCGGGGCGATCTTCGGAGAGAAGGCCCGGCCGGTGACCTCCGCCTGGCGGAAGATCTCGGTGCCCAGGTGCTTCTCGAATTCCTTACGGAAGGGCGTGGCGTTGAGGGTCTCGCCCAGGCGGACGCACAGGCCGTCCCAGCGGGGACGGATCTGGTCAAACCAGGCCTGCTCGGCGGCCCAGAATTCGTCGTTGGTATCCATGGTGTTCCGGGCCTCCACCAGGGTGGCCAGGGTCATGAATTTGCGGCGGGGGGCTTCCAGGGACAGGAGGGCGTAATAGGCCTCCGGGAAGGTTTTGGCAGAAGCCAGGGCGGAAATACCCACGTTCATCTCCCGCTCCATGGCTTCCATATCGGGACGCAGATAGGGCACATCCTGAAACTGGATCATATTGTGTTCTCCTCCTTAAAACCGGTAGCTGTCGTGGAGGATCCCGACCATGACGTCCTTGGGGGCGAAGGGCAGGAAGTTGAACACGGGGCTGGCTTCGGCCTCTTCCCGCTCCGCTTCCGTCAGGCCCAGCTCCTCAAAGCTCTTATAGAGGCCGATCTCTTTCAGGAAGTCGACCATCCGCTCCGGCAGAGCCGCGGCCGCGGCCTGGTCGGGCTGGGCCGACAGTGCCGGATCGAAGAGCCGGGCCACTGCGGCGCACTTCTCCACCGTCTGGGTGCACTGCCAGCGCAGGAACTGGGGATAGATGGTTGCCAGGCACTGTCCATGGGCCAGCCGGGGCGCCACGCCGCCCACGATCTCACTGAGGGGATGGGGAATGGTGGCGGAGGCGTTGCTCAGGGAAATGCCGGACAGCATGGCCGCCAGGGCCATATTCTCTCTGTACTCCATGTTGCCGGGGTCCTTCACCAGCTTGGGCAGGGTCTCCACGATCAAAGACATGGACTTCATGCCGATGGTCTTGGTGTAGGGGGAGGCGCAGTCCCGCAGGTAGCTCTCAAAGGAGTGGGTGAAGGCGTCGAAGCCGGTGATGGCAGTCATCCGGGGCGGCAGGGTGCGCATGAGCTCGGGGTCGATGATGGCCTCCTTGGCAAAGGCCTTGTCGTGGTAGATGCACTCCTTGTCGTTGTTGGCCTGGTCGGAGATGACCATGGCCTGGGTCAGCTCGCTGCCGGTGCCGGCCGTGGTGGGCACGGCGATCAGGGGCAGCACCGCGGGAGAGGGGGACTCATAGGTGGCGAAGGGATTGGTATAGGTGGAAAACACCTGCTGCCAGTCGATCTTGCCCGCATCATGGAACAGAGAGATGGACTTGGCCGTGTCGATGGAGCTGCCGCCGCCGACAGCCAGCAGAACCTCCACCTGCTCCCGGTGGACCAGCTCGATGGCTTCCTCAATGCCGGTGATGGTGGGATTGGGCACCACCTTGTCGAAGTGGACCACCTCCACCCCGGCCTCCGCCAGGATGGCCTTGACCCGGTCATAGAGGGGCCGCAGCACGGCTTCCTCGTTGGTGGTGGTCACCAGCATGCATTTTTTACCGTAACTCCGAACGATGCTGCCTGCCTCGTTCAGGCGGCCCGCTCCGAAATGTACTCTTGTGGGCTGATAAAAGTTGAAGTTTTCCAAGTGGATCAAGCCTCTCTTTCTGTTTTTAGAATGCCGTCACCGGCTTGCCGTTGAGATATACCTGCTTGCCGCCGTTCACGGACTGAATATCCTCCAGGGGATCGCCGTCCAGCCAGCAGACAAAGGAAGCGTCCTTCCCGGCCTCCAGGGTGCCCAGGCTACCGGACAGGCCCATCAGGTCCGCGGAGCCCACCGTGGCAGCGGTGAACGCCTGCAAGGGCGTCAGACCGGCTTCCACCATGAGGACCAGCTCGAAGTAGGCCTTGTCATAGGGATCGAAGGTGTTGCCCGCGTCGGTGCCGAAGGCGATGGGCACGCCCTTCTCGCTGCACCGCTTGAGCATGTTCCGGTGCCGCTCAATGACGGATTTGCTGCGCAGATGGTCCGGGTTGCCGGGATCCACCCGCAGGCCCTCCTCCACCGCATAGTAGGGGGCGGAGAGGGTGGGCACCACATAGGTGCCGCGGCGGACCATTTCATCCATGATATCCTCGGTCATGAACACGCCGTGCTCCACGGAGTCCACGCCGGCCCAGACGCCCCGCCGGATGGCGGTGTTGCCGTGGGCGTGGATGGCGACCTTGCGGCCCATGGCGTGGGCGGCCTCGACGCCGGCCGCAAATTCCGCCTCGGTCAGCTCGCAGGGGCCCGGCTCGGGGCCGGGAGAGTTGACGCCGCCGGAGGCCATGAGCTTCACCACGTCGGCCCCGTCCCGGATGATGGTGCGGACGCCCTTGCGCATTTCGTCGGGGCTGTCGCACTGGAGGGCGATGGAGCCGCCGTGTCCGGCGGTGATGGAGATGGACAGGCCCGTGGTCAGAACCTTGGGACCGGGGACCAGGCCCTGGTTGATGGCGTCCCGGATGCCCAGGGAGCAGCCCCGGACGCTGCCCAGGTCGCGGCAGGCCACCACACCGGCGGACAGCAGCAGATTGGCGTTATGCAGGCCCACGCACACCAGCCGGGACAGCTCGCGGTCGGAGATATCTCCGCTTTCTGCCAGGTCGGAGCAGACCAGATGGACGTGGCAGTCCAGCAGGCCGGGGGTCACAACGCCCGCCAGGCTCTCCCGCCGGGCGTCCGCGGGGCAGGACACTTCCGCCTCCGGCCCCACGGCCAGGACTTTTCCGTTTTCCGTCAGCATAGCAAAATGCTCGATGCAGGTTTTGCCGTCAAAGAGCTTTTTGCCCGTATAGTATACCTTACTCATGGTGTTTCCCCCTCGTCAGTGGTTCGTTCAAAATCTCCGTCCCCGGCAGGACGAACAAGCCGTTCCGCAGGACCGGCACATGGCTACCGTCGGCCCGGACGCCGTCCAGCCGCGCCAGCTCGTCAAAGGCCAGGGTGATGTCGGTGTGCACGTTGGTGTAAACCGATTCTCCGGTTCCCCGCCGGGCCGTCCGCTCGTTCTCCCGGGCTGTCATTTCTTTTTTGTCGTAGAGGTTGTAGACCGGCGCGTCCTCGCCCCGGGCAAAGCAGGGGTCGCCCACGGCCACGTGGGGGCCCATTTTCTCCGCCAGGAGGATGGGCATTCTGGACACCAGATCCATGTCCCGGGCGATGGCATAGGCCAGGGTGTTACTGCCGATGGCGAACTCGCCCATGGGCAATGTCTCGCGGCCCTGGAGCAGATGCTCCTGCACATAGGCCCGGCCCGCCGCCGCGTCCCGGCAGCCGCCGCAGTCATACGACACCATCATACCATCCCGGAAGCGGAGAATCAAATCCCGGAAGTACACGCCCTTGAGATAGATCTCCTGCACATGGAGGACGCCGTCGGTGCCCGCCAGCCGGGGTGTGGTGAACAGCTCCCCGTGAGGAATGTTCAGGTCGCCGCCGCAGTTTAAGAAGTTGGTTTCCCGGGCCGGGTCCCGCAAGGGCTGGAGCCGGACCACCAAATCGGTCTGGTTCCGCCCCGCGCCACGCAGCTCCACATGCTCGCAGCCGTCCAGCGCGTCAATGATGGTCTGCTGGACCAGCTCGTAGCGGAGGGAGTCCATGGTGTTCAGTTCGTAGAAGGCGTCAAACACCGCCGGGAAGTTCTCGCCCACCAGCAGATTGGGATAGGCCACCTTGCAGAAGGACAGATCGGAGGGGGCCAGATACCGGGCCTCCAGCTCCCGCTTGGTGTTTTCCAGCTCCAGCAGCCGCTGCCGCCGGACCGGATCCGGCATATAGGCGTCCGCGGGCGTCTCCGGCACCCCAGCGGCCTCGCCGAACTGGCCGATACCGATCATGCCGCAGGTGTCCAGCAGCACCGCTTCCCGGGCCGCGAAGGCCGCCTCATAGGCGGTCCGCAGGGCTTCCAGCGCGCCTTCGCTGAGGCAGGCCGCCCGGTCGGCCCCGTGGGCCATGGCGTAGGCCCCGGACCAGGTCAGGCATTGAGGCTTTTGAATCAGCGGCCGCAGGCCCCGCTTTTCCAGGGACCGGACCACAGCCTGGGCCAGAGCCTCCTGCCCCAGGCAGTAATGCAGCCGCACCCGCTTCCGGTCCCGCCGGTCGCGGCTCTGGCTCAAAAAGCCGTGGAGCAAAGCCTCGACGATATGCTCGCCCATGGTTTCCAGCCGCTCCGCCGGATATTGGTACAGGAATTGGGCCAGGGTCCGTTCCTCCGAACGGACCGGCAGGCCGTAGGCCTCCATCCAGTCCAGGTTTTCGCCGTGGGCGGCGCGCAGGACCTGCTCCCAGGGGTTCTCCGCCCCCTCGGCCGTCAGGGCTTCCACCTCCTGCCGGGCAATGTCCCCGGCGTGTTCTTGGGCCCATTGGGAGAGAATCGTCTCCAATTGATCCCAGGTTCCGGCTGCTTCCGCCTGGGCGGTCAGGTCCTCTACGGGACCAAGCCAGCTCTGCCGGAGATGCTCCGTCAAGTTCAAAAATGCGTTATCCATGGTCTTGCACTCCCATCTTTTCCCATTTTTCACCATTGAGCAGGCGGCGGAAATGCCCGGTGTGGGTATAGATCAGATCCAGTATAAAGGAGAATGTCCATCCAATCAAGACCGACAGCCACACGCCCCGGTAGCCCAGGGGCTGCCGCAGCAGGATGGCCGCGGGCAGGCGGAACAGCCAGTAGCCGCCGATGGTGCTGATCATGGGCACCACGGTGTTGCCGGTGCCGCGGATCAGGCCCTCCATGACTGTGAAATAGCCGGCGATAAAGTAGCCGACGCTCAGGGTCCGCACATAATCCCAGGCCATGTCCACGGTCTCGCCGGTGGCGCCGAAGAAGCGGGCCATGCTGCCGCCGCAGCCCCACAGGAGCAGCAGCAGCACGCCGCCGATGCAGTAGGCCCACAGGAGGCAGTAACGCTTGCCCTCCCGGATCCGTTCCTTCTGCCCCGCGCCCAGGTTCTGACTGGTGAAGATGGTCAAGGCCTGGCCCAGATTGATGATGGGGGCGGCGGCGAAGGAATCGATGCGGCAGCCGATGGTGTAGGCCGTCACGGCGGAGACGCCCAGGCCGTTGACCACGGTCTGGAGCAGCAGGGTTCCCACGCTGGTGGCGCACTGCTGCACCGAGGCGGGCAGGGCGCAGCCAAAGCCGCGCTTGAGCATGCTCCAGGAAAAATCCAGCTTCCTCGGGTCATAGTGAATCCCGCCGGGCTGCCGGTTGGCGTAGTAGATCGCCATCAGGAAGGACAGGAGCTGGGCCACCACCGTGGCCCAGGCGGCCCCGGCCACGCCGAGACCCAGGCCCTTCACCGCCAGCAGGTCCAGCACCAGATTCAAGGCCGTGCAGATGGTCAGGAACAGAAGGGGCGCTTTGGAGTTGCCGGAGGCGCGGATGGCGCCGGTCATGGTGTTATAGCCGGTGATGCCCGGCAGGCCCAGGAAGATGATCCGCAGGTAGACGGTGGCCAGCTCCATATGCTCCGGCTGGGTACGCATGGCCCGCAGCATGGCGGGGGTGGCGGCGTAGCCCACGGCGGCCATCAGGACGGCCAGGACCATGACTGCGGTGAACATGGTATCCACCACCTGCTTGGCCAGCTTCTCATCCCGGCAGCCGATGAAGACCCCCAGCAGGATCTCCATACCGATGCCCAGCCCGATGACCAGGGCCAGCACAATGTTGGCGATGGGCTGGCTGGCGCCGATGGCGCCCAAAGCCGTCTCCCCCACATAGCGGCCGATGATCATGGCGTCTATGGAATTATAAAGCTGCTGCAGAATATTGCCCACCAATATGGGTAGCACGAACCGCAGCAGCCTGCGGCCCACGGGACCTTCCAGCAGGCTGGTCGTCCCCATGCGTAAACCTCCTCCTCTTGCGGCAGAATGACGGGTGGGCGCAGACTTCCATCTGCCCCGCCCGCCATTCTGCTAGCTATCTCTTACTCTTTTACAAGGTAGACGTCCTTAAAGTCGAACTCATAGCCGTAGGTGAAAATCTTCACGCCGCGGACATTGGACTGGAACACCCAGTTGTTCTCCGCGTAAACCTGCGGGATGTAGATGAAGTTCTCGAGAACCAGCCGCTCGATTTCCATCCAGGTCTGGATGCGCTCGTCGCCGGTCTGGGTCTGAACCTTCTCCATGAGAGCCAGGAATTCGGGATCGTCCCACTTGCCCTCTTCATAGATGAAGTTCATGAAGCCCTCGGGATCGCGGTAGTTGGAGTCCTGGCCGCCGCCGATGACGCAGTCAAAGGTGCCTTCCATCAGCATGGGCAGCAGCACGTTGAAGTCCACCACGCTGACGGGCATCTCCACGCCCAGGTTGGTCTTCCACATGTTCTGGATGGCCTGGGCCTGGGTCTTGCCGCTCTCCAGGCACTGGATGGAGAAGCCTTCCTGCAGCTCCTCTACGGTCTTACCCAGCTCTTCCAGGCCGGTGTCCAGCAGCTGCTGGGCGCGCTCGATCTCGGAGGGATCGGAGGCGTCGGTCACGATGTTGCCGTTCTGCTCGCGGAAGTCGCCGCCGTCCACGCCGCGGACGCCGTAGGGCACCAGGCCGTAGGCAGCCAGCTTGCCGTTGTGCATGACCTGCTCGGCAAAGATCTGACGGTCGAAGGCGATGGAGAAGGCCTCGCGGATGTTCTTGTTGGCCAGAAATTCATTTCTGGGGTTGAACTCGATGAAGGTGACCTTCAGGCGGGTGTCGGTCTCCAGGGTGGGGTCATCGGCATACTGGGGCAGCAGCTCGTTGCCGACCTTGAACAGGCTCAGCTCGCCATTCTGGAACATGCCCATGATGGTGTTCTGGTCCACGGTGATGGTGACGTCCAGGGTCTCCAGCTTCACGTTCTCGGCATCCCAGTAGTTCTCGTTCTTTTCCAGAACCATGGAGTGCTGATGGGTCCACTCCACCAGCTTGAAGGGGCCGGAGGCCACGATCTTGTCCACATCGGTGCCGTACATGTCGCCATAGGCTTCCGCGGCGGCGGTCTGCACAGGGGCGAAGCCGTCGGAGGTCATCATATCCACGAAGTAGTCATAGGGCTTCTTGGTGGTGAACTGAATCAGGTTGCCGTCCCGGATCTTGATGCCCAGCTCTTGTTCCGTGGCTTCACCCATGTAGTACTCTTCCGCATTGAGGATGGGGAAGTAGCGGTAAGCGATGGAGGAGCCCAGCTCCGGGTTCAGAACACGCAGGTAGCTGTTGTAGATGTCCTCGACGGTGATGTCGGTGCCGTCTTCCCACTTGGCGCCCTCACGCAGGTGCAGGGTGTGGACGGTGGAGTCCTCGCTCTTTTCATAGCTGTCGCACAGGCCCGGCTCCCAGCCTTCGCCTTCCAGGCTGGGCCGCAGCATGGGCTCATGGATGGCAGCGATGATGATGGACGCGGAGCCGGAGTTGTTCATCCAGGGGTCCAGCGTGCTGGGCTCGCTGCCCATGTAGTAATGGAACACCTGCTCGTCAGCCAGCTCTTCGGTGGCGGGGTCCGCAGGCGCCGTGGCGACGCCGCCGTTGTTGTTCTCAGCGGCAGGGGTCTCCGTGGTGGTGTTGGACGCGGGTTCCTGGGTGCTGGGGGTCTCGCTGGAAGTGTTGCTTCCGGCGCAGGCGGCCATGGACAGGACCATGAGCGCAGCCAGCAGAAGGGCCAAAAGTCTCTTTTTCATGTTTCATCCTCCGTTTTCTATTTATTCCGATTCGCGGGTTTCCGCGGAATCAACCATTGACGCAGTGGCAAGCCACCAGATGGCCCGGGGCGCACTCCTTCAGCTGGGGCGGCTGCTCCTTGCAGATGGGCTTTGCCAGGGGGCAGCGGGTGCAGAACTTGCAGCCCTGGGGCGCGTTGATGGGGCTGGGGATCTCGCCCTCCAGCTTGATGCGCTGGCGGCGTTTCTCCGCGGCGGGGTCCGCCACGGGAATGGCGGAGAACAGCGCCTTGGTGTAGGGGTGCTGGGGATGCTCATACAGCTCCTTGTTGGGCGCGTACTCCATAATGCTGCCCAGATACATGACCGCCACGGTGTCGGAGATGTAGCGGACCATGGACAGATCGTGGGCGATGAAGATGTAACTAAGGCCCTTCTGCTGCTGCAAATTCAGCAGCAGGTTCATGACCTGAGCCTGGATGGAAACGTCCAAGGCGGAAATGGGCTCGTCACAGACGATGAGCTCCGGGTCCATGGACAGGGCGCGGGCGATGCCGATCCGCTGCCGCTGGCCGCCGGAAAACTCATGGGGGAAGCGGCCGGCGTGCTCCTCGTTGAGGCCCACGATCTTCAGCAGCTCCACCACCTTTTCCTGCCGCTCGGCGGCGGAGAGGTGAATGTTCCGGTTCAGATCCCAGCCCTCGGCGATCAGGTCCGTGACCGTCATACGGGGATCCAGGCAGGCGTAGGGATCCTGGAAGATCATCTGAATGCTGCGGGCAAGATCCTGTCGGAACCGCTTGGAGCTTTTGCCGCTGATGTCCTTGCCGTTGAGGATCAGCTTGCCGTCGGTGGGATCATAGATGCGGATGATGGTACGGCCCAGGGTGCTTTTGCCGCAGCCGGACTCGCCCACCAGGCCCAGGGTCTTGCCCCGCTCCACCTCGATGGAGACGCCGTCCACGGCCTTGACCACGCGGCCGCCCTTGATGCGGAAGTATTTCTTTAAGTCCTCCGTCCGGAGAATGATATCCTTACTCACTCTTGCTTACCCCCTGTCCCGTAATGGGGTTGACCACGTCCAGCGCCTTGGGATGATACAGCCAGCAGGAGCACCAGTGGCCCTGGCCCTCCAGCGCATAGGTTTTCGGATAGGCCGCGCTGCAGGCCTTCATGGCGAAGGGGCAGCGGGCGGCGAAGGGACAGCCCTTCGGCGGATTGAACAGGTCCGGGGGAGAGCCAAGGATGGGATGCAGCGGCTCGCGGTTGCTGGTGTCCTCCGGCGGGATGGACTGCAGCACGCCCCAGGTGTAGGGATGGCCGGGATGGGCGAAGATGTCCTCGGCGCTGCCGTACTCCACGATCTTACCGGCATACATGACGGCGATGTCGTCGGCGATGTTGGCGACCACGCCCAGGTCATGGGTGATCATGATCAGGGCCGTGTTGTATTTCTTCTGAATGTCCTTGATGAGGTCCAGGATCTGGGCCTGAATGGTCACGTCCAGGGCGGTGGTGGGCTCGTCGGCGATGAGCAGCTTGGGGTTCACGGCCATGGCCAGGGCGATCATGGCGCGCTGGCGCATGCCGCCGGAGAACTCATGGGGATACTGCTTGAAGCGGTCCTCCGGGCTGGGGATACCGGCCAGGGCCAGAGTCTCCAGAGTGATGTGCTTGGCCTCTTCCTTGGTCTTGCCGCCGCACTTGAGAACGCCCTCCATGATCTGCTTGCCGATGGTGGCGGTGGGGTTCAGGCTGGTCATGGGATCCTGGAAAATCATGCGGATGTCCTGGGCCCGGACCCGCTGCATTTCCTTCTCCGGCAGGGCCATCAGGTCCCGGCCCTCGAAGAGGACCTGACCATTTTTATACAGGCCCTTGGGCTTTTCCGGGTTCAGACGGACAATGGACTTGGCCGTGACCGACTTGCCGCAGCCGGACTCGCCCACAAGGCCCAGGCTCCGGCCGGCGTCCAGTTTGAAGCTGACGCCGCGGACGGCCTGCACTTCGCCGGCATAGGTCTTGAAGGAAAAGGTCAGGTCCCGCACATCCAGCAGCACATTGGATTGATTCTTTTCTTCCATGGTCTTTTCCTCCTTACTGTCTCATTCTGGGATCCAGCGCATCCCGCAGGCCGTCGCCCATCAGGTTAAAGCACAGCATGGTGATGCAGATCAGCAGGGCGGGGAACACCAACTGATACGGATAGGTCAGGAGCTTGTTGGCGCCGTCGCTGCACAGCATGCCCCAGCTGGGTGTCGGCAGGGGCACGCCCAGGCCGATGTAGCTCAGGAAGGACTCGGAGAAGATGGCGCCGGGGATGGCGTTGGCCATGCTCAGGATGATGGGACTCATGGCGTTGGGCAGCATGTGCTTGAGGATGATCCACAGGCTGCCGGAGCCCATGGTGCGGCTGGCCATGACGTACTCGGACTCCTTCAGGGAGAAGACCTGGCCGCGGAACAGGCGGGCCATGCCGATCCAGCCCGTGGCGCCGATGGCGATGATGATGGGGAACACGCCGGGCTTCATGACCAGGATCAGCAGCACCACCCAAAGCATCTGGGGAATGGAGGCGATGAGCTCGCAGAACCGCATCATGATGTTATCGGCCAGGCCGCCGAAGTAACCGGCGATGCCGCCGTAGAGAATGCCGATGGTGCCGCTGAGCAGGGCCACCACCAGGGCGATGCTCAGGCTGACCCGGGCGCCCATCCAGCAGCGGGTGAAGATGTCGCGGCCCAGCTCGTCGGTGCCGAACACATGGGCGGCGGTGGGGCCCTGGTTGATGGCGAAATAGTCGGTCTGATCGTATTCATACTGGCTGAACATGGGCTGGAAGATGGCCAGAAGAATTATGACCAGCAGGATCACAGCGGAAGCCATGGCCAGCTTGTTCTCTTTAAAACGCCGCCAGGCGTCCTGCCAGTAGCTCAAGGAGGGGCGGGTCATTTTGTCCGCGTCGGTGTAGGCGGAGTCGTCCTTGACAAACATGTCGTCGGTCAAGAGGATCTCTTCCTCCACCAGGGCGGCGGTACAGGCGTTTTCATTCATGTACGTTTCCCTCCCTTATCCGGCAATGCGGATTCTGGGATCCACAAGGCCATAGACGATATCCACCAGGAAGTAACCGATGATGGAAATGAACGAGAAGATAATGGTGAGACCCATGATCATGGTGTAGTCAGAGTTCTGAATGGCAAGGATCATGGACTGGCCCAGGCCGGGCACGTTGAAGATCTTTTCAATGACGAAGTTGCCCGTCAGGCAGCCGGCCAGCATGGGGCCCAGGGTGGTGACCAGGGGCAGGAAGGAGTTGCGCAGCATATGCTTGCGGACGATCTCGCTCTGGCTCAGGCCCTTGCTCTTGGCGGTGGCGATGTAATCCTGGCCCATGGTGTCCAGCATACTGGTGCGCAGCATTCTGGCGTAGTGGGCGATGTTGGTGAAGGTGGCCGCCAGGATGGGCAGCACCGCGTAGCTCAGGCCCTTCCAGCCCTGGATCGGGAACAGCTTCCACTGCACCGCGAAGATCCGCTGGATCAGGGACGCGAACACGAAGTTCGGCACCGAGACGCCCAGGATGGCCAGGACAATGACGAAATAGTCCACGAAGCCTTTGTTCTTCAGGGCCGCAAGGGCCCCCAATACGGAGCCGATCAGGCACCCCAGGATCACGCCGCCGAAGCCGATGACTGCGGAGGCCGGCATACCGGAGGTCACAGTCCCGGTCACTGTCTGTCCCTTATACTTCATGGACACGCCGAAGTCGCCGTGAAGCAGGTTCTTCATATAAATGAGATACTGTTCAAACAGCGGCTTGTCCAGGCCGTATTTTGCCATCATGGCTTCCTTGACGCTCTCCGGCGTTTCGCGGGTGACCTCAAAGGGCTGACCCGGAATGGCGTGCATCAGGAAAAAGGTCGCTGTGGCCACCAGGAACAGGGTCAACAGCATGGATAAAAACCGTTTCACTGTGTAACGCAGCATGTTCTCTGAATTCCTCCCGTCTTTTCGGCAGCCGCAGCGCAGGGCCGCTGCCGTGTTTCGCTTTGGCGTCTCTTCAAACCCCGGGCGCTTGCCCGTTTTGTTGCAGATAGCATATCACCATACAGCTGGATTGTCAATAATTTTTCATCCTGATATAAAATTTTTATTGCTATTGACATTTATTTTTCAGCATGATAATATCATTTCACAATCGCGCGTCTGTATGTATTTGTTTGTACGCACGTGAACATCTGGATTGGAGGTCAAATTCGATGCAATATATCCCTGAACCGTTCCGAATCAAAATGGTGGAGCCCATTCGCAAGACCACAAAGGAAGAACGCCAGCAGTATCTGAAGGAAGCCCAGTACAACGCCTTCCGCCTGCGGGCCCGCGACGTCTACATTGACTGCATCACCGACAGCGGCACCAGCGCCATGAGCCAGAATCAGTGGAGCGCCATGTTCCTGGGCGACGAGTCCTACGCCGGCGCCGAGAGCTTCTACCGCTTGGAGGCCTCCGTCCAGGATGTGTTCGGCATGCCCTATGTGCAGCCCACCCATCAGGGCCGCGCGGCAGACTTCATCATGGCCAGCATTTATGCCAAGAAGGGCAAATATGCCATCGGCAACATGCACTTTGATACCTTCCGCGGCAACGCCGAGGTCATGGGCGCCTATCCCGTGGACCTGTGCATCGACGAGGGCTTCGACGCCGCCTCCGCTCCCCTGCCCTTCAAGGGCAACATCGACCTGAACAAGATGCAGAAGCTCATCGACGAAAAGGGTCCTGAGAACATCTGCGTGGTCATCATCACCGTCACCTGCAACAACAACGGCGGCCAGCCCGTGTCGATGCAGAACATCCGCGAGGTCTCCGCTCTTGCCAAGAAGTACAACATCCCCGTGGTCATTGACTCGGCCCGCCTGGCGGAGAACGCCTGGTTCATCAAGCAGCGGGAGCCCGGCTACCAGGACAAGCCCATCAAGGAGATCACCCGCGAAATGTTCTCCTACTGCGACACCGCCACCATGAGCTCCAAGAAGGACGGTCTGGTGAACATCGGCGGCCTGTTCGTCACCCGGGATCACGACGTCTATCTCCAGGCCAACCAGATGGCCATTCACCATGAGGGCTTCATCACCTACGGCGGCATGTCCGGCCGCGATATGGACGCCCTGGCCGTGGGCCTGCAGGAGGCCTGCGAGGATTCCTATCTGGAATACCGGGTGGGCCAGGTCCAGTTCCTGGGCGACCTACTGCTGGAACGGGGCATTCCCATCATCGAGCCCACCGGCGGCCACGGCGTCTATGTGGACGGCCGCCGCTTCTTCCCCCATATCCCCCAGTGCGAGTTCCCCAGCCAGCGTCTGGTCTGCGCCCTCTATGAGGAGGCCGGCGTCCGCGCCGTGGAAATCGGCGCCTGTGCCTTCGGCTCCAAGGACCCGGTCACCGGCGAGGACATCTTCCCCGCTCTGGAGACCATGCGCATCTGCATCAACCGCCGGGTCTACACCAGCGATCACCTGCGGGTCATCGCCGACGCCCTGGGCCGCATCTATGAAAAGCGCGACAGCTACCGCGGCATGAAGCTGGTCTACGAGGGACCCATTGTCTCCCTGCGCCACTTCACCGCCGGATTCGAGCTGCTGTAACGCCCGCGCCGCGCACAGTCTTACTCTCCCTCCTGTGCGCGGCGTTTTTTCGTGATTTCCGCATTTTCTATTGGCGTGATTTCAATTCTGTGCTAGAATAAAGTAAATTTGCTTGATTCCCATGGCGCATCATCACTCGGAACATAGAAAGGGGCGTGCTCCCATGTATGACTTTGAAAAAATCGCCAGATTTCTTCCTTTCCTCCGGGACGCCTTCGGTCCGGACACCGAAATTCTGCTCTGCGATACGGAGCGCATTCTGTACGCGGTGAATCCCATCACCGACCGCGTCAAGCCGGGGAACAAATTGGGCGATATGGAACGCTCCTTTCTGGAAGAGGGCACCTATAAGACCATGGATTCCGTGGTCAACTACCGCGCGCTGCTGCCCTCCCGGGAGCGGCTCCGGGCCTCTACCATGTTCCTGAAAAACGAAGACGGGTCTCTGGCCGGCTTCCTCACCATCAACGTCCGGGTGGAGGGGCTGCTGCAGGTCCGCAACACCATCGACGCCCTGATCAACGGCACCGGTCAGCCCAGCAGCGCTCCCGGCACGGCCAACGCCCAGCCGGAGCTGCTCAACCGCTACGAAGGCGTCAACGTCATGGTAGGCGACATCATCCACGCCGTCATCGATGAAAACCTCTCCCGCTTCGGCGTCCCCGCCGAGCGGCTCACCAGCGCGGAACGCCAGAAGATCGTCCAGGAGCTGGACCAGCGAGGCGTATTCCTGGTCAAGGGGTCCATCGCAGAGGTGGCCAAGCGGCTGGGCTGCTCCGAGGTCACCATCTACCGCTATCTCCAATAAGCGCTGATTTTCCCATAAGGAAGGAAGGATATCTCCCATGGAGCCGGAAACCGTTCTCTCCATTCTCCGAAACGCCGGTTATGCCGCCGCTTCCCTCGCGGTCATCGCCGAGGGCTCCAACCACCATGTGTTCGACGTCACGCTGGAAAACGGCGTGCAAGTAATCTGTAAATTTGCCAAGGTCCGGGAGACGGAAAAAGGCATCACCGCCGCCCATCTGGACACGCTCTTCGGCGGCCGCCTGTCCCTGGACCGGGAGTCCTATCTGCTGGGCCTGGCCCGGGACCAGGGCGGGCTCCCCGTACCGGAGGTCTACGGGACCCACGACACGCCTCTGGGCCGCATGATCGTCCTGGAAAAATCCCCCGGCATCTCCTTTACGGAGTGGCAGGCCGACCAGGGATACCGGCTGGAGCCGTACCTCCGCAGTCTCGAGGCCCTGGGCCGGGATTTCGGCAAGCTGCACCGCAACATCCGCCTGGCATCCTTCGGCGACATCCTCGACAAAGGCGTCATCGAGCCTTGCTGCGAGAACTTCGCCGACCGCTTTATGGCCGTGACCCGGATGCGCATCGACCGGGGCGTGACCAAGGGGACCTTCTCCGAAGCAGAGGCCCGGCGGGTCTCGGACTTCTTCCAAGCGAAATTTGAGGCCCTGCGGCCCCATCTCTCCGCGGACGTCTGCCGCCCGGTCATGGTCTTCACCGACATGCACGGCCGGAACTATTTTGTGGACGAAGCGGGCATTCCCAGCGGCTATTTCGACTTGGAATCCGCCCAGGCAGCCCCCGCCGCCCTGGAATTCTACGGCTTCCGCTTCTTCCTGTTCAACTTCTTCGACGCGGAGACCTTCCCGAAGGCCGAGGCCGCCTTCTTCCGGGGCTATCAGGCCGCCGGCGGCCCCTGCGCGCCGGAGACGCCCGAAGACGAAGCCCTGATTCAGCTACTCTCCGGCTGCCGCCTGCTGGAGCTGGCGGAATCCTACTGGGGTGTTGTGGACGAAATCCGCGACACCTGGGGCGAGCGGATGAAGGCCCTGCTGATGCAGTACATGGAAACCGGCGAGATCGACTACCCCGCCCTGGGCCAGATCTGGCGCGAGCGGGACGGCCAGCCGGTACACCCGGTCCAATAACAACGAAAGCCTCCCGCAGCTTCTGCGGAGGCTTTCTCTTATGAATATGAAAGGAATATTCTATGGCATTGATCAAAGGTTATGTGGGCACCTATGCCTCCCCGGAGAATCCGGGCACCTATGGATTTACGGTCGATACGCAGACCGGCGCCCTCTCCCGGCCCGCGCTGCTCTACCGCCAGACCAACACCAAATACGCCGCCTGGTCCGGCGGCCTGCTGGCCACGGTGACGGAAAACGACCAGGGCTGCGGCCTGGCCCTGTTGGACGCCGCCGCTCCCGGCGTGCCCCTGCTGGACACGCACATCTCGGAAAAGACCACCGCCTGCTTCCTGACCTGGCAGGACGGCCTGCTCTATTCGGCCAACTACCACGACGGCCATGTGCTGATTTTCAGCCCGGAGGGCGGAAAGCTGTGTCTGGTCCACCGCCTGGTCCTGGGAGAAGAATCCGGCTGCCATCAGGTAATTTTCCACGGCCGCTGGCTGCTGGTCCCCTGTCTCAAGCTGGACCGGGTCTTCTTCTTTGACCGGGAGCAGAACTTTGCCCCGGCGGGGGAGCTGACCTTCCCACAGGGCACCGGGCCGCGGCACGGCCTGTTCTCGAAGGACCACCGCCGGTTCTATCTGGTCAGCGAGACCAGCAATCAGCTTTTCACCTATACCGTCGACGGCCCGGACTTCACCCTGGAGGGCGTGGTCTCCGTGCTTCCCGCGGATTACCGGGGGAAGGCGGAATCCGCCGCCATCCGCATGAGCGCGGACGGAAAAACCCTCTATATCTCCGTCCGCGGGGCCAGTCTGATCGCCGTGTTCCGCCTGGGAGACGGCCTGCCGCAGCCGGTGCAGCACGCGGATTCTCTGGGTCTGGATCCCTGGGACATCCTGCCG
>CAMEIU010000010.1 GCA_945918815.1 uncultured Clostridia bacterium | reverse complement strand
CGGCCGGTGCCGTACTGATACTGTCTCTTGCTCTCGTACATAGTCTGTTACCTCCTGATTAGTCCAAAGTCCATGCTTCGGGCTTCTGTGCAGCGTTGTTGTGCTCGGCGCCCTTGTACAGCTTCAGACGGGTCAGAGCGGCGCGGCCCAGAGAGTTCTTGGGCAGCATGCCCTTGACGGCCAGCTCCATGGCGAACTCAGGACGCTCTTCCATCAGGATGCGGTACTTGACTTCCTTCAGATTGCCAATCCAGCCGGTGTGATGCTGGTACAGCTTCTGCTCACCCTTCTTGCCGGTGAGGATGGCCTTGTCCACGTTGACGACGATGACGAAATCGCCGCAGTCAACGTTAGGGGTGAAATCGGGCTTATGCTTGCCGCGCAGCAGTTTGGCGGCAGTGGCAGCGGTGCGGCCCAGGGGCTTGCCGGCTGCGTCGAGAACGTACCATTTTCTCTGGACGGTCTCCTTCTTGGCCATTGTAGTGGACATGTTTATTTCCTCCATTGGAGAGGCGCTGCTCTCCGTATAAAAAATTTTGACAAATCATGCAGGCGCGTTTACAATATTCTCAAACGCGCTTTCTCTTTATATCACAGAGAAAAATCAATGTCAACCACATTTTTTGCAAAAATTAATTTTGCACGGAGCGATCTTCCGATTCCTTCGTTTTTCTCTTGAATGCTCTTAAATGCTCGCAAGGCAATTTTATTACTACATCCCGGAAAAGAGGACTTTTTATGCAGCATCTCACAGGCCTGGTCCGCCGCTGTGCAGACGACTATCATATGATTGAGGAAGGGGACCGGATCGCCGTGGGCGTCTCCGGCGGCAAGGATTCTTTGACCCTTCTGGTCCTTCTGGCGGAGCTTCGGAAATACTATCCGAAGCATTTCGACCTGGAAGCCGTCACCATCGACATGGGCCTGGGCGGCATGGATTTTACGCCGGTGGAGGACCTGTGCCGTTCCCTGGAGGTGCCCTATTCCTGCATCCATACAGAGATCGGTCCCATCATCTTCGACATCCGAAAGGAAAAGAACCCCTGTTCCATGTGCGCCAAAATGCGCCGTGGGGCCCTCAACGACGCTTTGCTGGCAAACGGCTTCAACAAGGTGGCGTTGGGACACCACTATGACGACGCCGTGGAGACCTTCCTGCTCTCTCTGCTCTATGAGGGCCGCCTGAGCTGCTTCCAGCCGGTGACCTATCTCAGCCGCACCGGTGTGACCCAGATCCGACCCATGCTCTACATCGGCGAAAAGGCCGTGGAGAACTTCGCCCAGCGGATGAATCTGCCAGTGGTCCACAACACCTGCCCGGCGGACAAATCCACCAAGCGGCAGGAGGTCAAGGACCTGCTGGCCCAGCTTCAGAAGACGTACCCGGACGTGAAGACCAAAATCTTCGGCGCCATGCAGCGGCTGCCCCTGCCGGAATGGGGCCCGGAGAAGCACGATAGAATTCGGAATAAGGAAGAGATTTAAAGGATAAAACGCAGGGGCTGTTAAGAAAATCTGCGTTCTCGTTTTGACCACAAACTTTTTGATGGAAAAAGTGTCGAATTTACGGTCAAAAAAGGAACGGATTGCCACGCCAGTGTGCGCACTGGCTCGCAATGACAGACTTTCTTAACAGCCCCATTTCCTTTAGATTCTCGTCAGCGCGAATTTCAAAATCTTCAATGCGGCCTGTTCCAGCTGGAGGCGGTCCGGCTCTTCGGCGAAGCGTTCGTCGTCGGAGAGGAACATGCCCTGGAACTTCCATTCGTGAATCAGGGCCTTGGACAAGGCCGTGTCCTCGCCGCAGGCCTGGCCGTTGAGCCGCTGGTTGGGAATCAGCACCGCCTTGGCGGAGCGGGCGGCGATGGCGAAGCCCAGACCGTAGAGATCCTGATAGGCCCGCTGGGTGGCCTCCGTCTGATGCTCCATGGATACGGACCGCAGCACTGCCGCAGCGGACCGGCCCACGCCCCGGGCCATGGCCACCGTGTGGAGGCCGCAGAGCACCGGGTCCTCGGACCAGCAGCGGCTGGCGTGGCGCTGGCTGGGGCCACGGAGCACGTCCGTGCCGGGGGCCAGCCACAGATCTACGCCGTATTCCTTCAATTCCCGGCCGATGGCCGCGCCTACGGAGGCAGTCAGCTCCAGATCCCAGGCGCAGGACAGAAGGCTGGCGGCGGGGAAGGCCGTGCAGTATTGATGGCCCTCAACCTCGTCCGTCTCCGGGTCCCGCAGGTCCTTGTCCAGCAGCAGGCCGTCGGCGCCCGCCGCAATGGTCAGGGGCGGAATGCCGTACCGCTCCCGGAGGTCGGCGGAGCCGCCCAATGCGCCGCGGACGGCGGTGGGGCAGAAACCGAATTCCATGACCAGGGTCCGAAGGTCGTGGTCCTCCAGGGCGGCGGTCAGCTCATAGAGGCTGGCAAAGCCGTGCTTCACGTCCTCCAGCCGGACGTCGTGGTCCGCGGGACGGCAGAGCTGGGGGGCCTTGGGACGGCGCAGGGAGGCCCGGGGCAGATTCCAGCTGGACAGCCGGATGGCCCGCTTCCGGGCCTGCTCCCGTTCCTGATCCTCGCCGGGATAGGTGTAGGGCAGACCGGCGGGACGGATTTCCGTCCGGGGCATGTCCATGGGCAGCACCGGCTGCACCACCTGGTCCCGGGTCAGCTTGACGGAACCGGCGATCATGGCCGACCGGGCGGAGAAGCCCACGCGGATATCGTAATAGCCAGCCTCCAGCAGGAAGGCCGAAGCGTCCTCGGAGAAGGTGGACAGCTCCGTCAGACCGAATCGGATGGTCACGGTTCCAGCCTCGCCGGGATCCAGAACCTTGGTCCGGGCGAAGCCCTGGAAGACGTACTTCGGCTGTGGCAGCCGCCCCTGAGGCCGGGATGCGTAGACCTGCACCACCTGGGACACGGGCCAGGTTTCGCCGGTGTTGGTCACCTCAGCGGTCACCACCAGCTCGGTCCCATCCACGGCCACGGAGACGGCGGTCAGCTCCGCCGCGCCGTAGGTCAGGCCGTGACCGAAGTCGTAGAGCAGCTCCGTACCGAAGGAGTCGAAATAGCGGTAGCCGCTGTAGATGTCGGCGGCCTGGTTGGCCACGGTGAAGTCTGCCCGGCGGCGGGGCCAGCTCTGGGTCAGATGGCCCAGGAACATGGCCTGGCCCGTCAGCAGGTCCGCCAGGGCCGCGCCGCCCTCCTGACCGGGAATGCCCATGTAGACGATGGCGCCGCAGAACGGGGCAACCGGGGCGATTTCCATGTAGCCGGGGGTGTTCAGCACCAGGACTGTCCGGGAAAAGGCCTTGGATACAGCCTCCACCATGGCCCGCTCGTCGTTGTTGACGATGGGATCATAGGCGTCCTCGGTCCGGGACAGGACCACAATGGCGGCGGCGTTGTTGTCCGCCAGCTCCTCCATGGACAGGGTGTTCCAGGGGAAGTCCGCGGCCGGGTGATGGAGCCGCCAGTTGCGGTACTTGTGGGCCAGCAGGCCGTCGGGCGTCACCAGCTGGGAGGCACACAGACCGTCGAGAATGTTGACAGTCCGATAGGTCTGAAATTCCTGGCAGCACAGGGCGGTGTCCAGCTGTCCCATGCCGAACACGGCCACCGGCAGCGGCTCCGAACCGGCCGGACGCAGGGGCAGCGTCTGCCCCACATTTTTCAGCAGCACCATGCTGCCTGCTGCGGCGGCGCGGGCCGCCAACAGATTTTCCGTCATACGCGGCGTATATTCCATAACAAGTTCTCCTTGCAGTATTCTTTCCCTGTATCATATCATATTTTTTTCTGTCTGAAAAGGCGGAAATTTTCTTCGCGACAGGGTTCTTGGGAACCCAACAGGCGGGCAGGCGTAGGATGAAAGGACTGCAAAGGAGGAATATGATATGAATTGGAAACGTCTTTTTCTTGCCCTGCTTGCCGTCCCGCTTTTGCTGACCGTCACGGCCGCGTCCCGGATGGAGCGGGCCAGGGTGCTGATCTGCGCCAATGCCGCCGGAGGCTCGTTGTACGATATGGAGGGAACGCTGCTCCAGGTCTTGACCTTTGACCAAAAGGGACAGGCCGTGGCCGGGCCTTTGGCGGCGGGAACGTATCGTGTGCAGGCCGGACGTTGGTCCGCGGAATTCACCCTGCGGACCAACGCCTCTGTGGGCCAGGTCTCCGGCGACGGCTGGAGCGATGGAGAGATTCTCCATCTGGGCGGCCGGACCCTGGGGCAGCTGTCGGTCCGCTATGCGGGACCGTGGCAGTGGACTCTGGAAGGGGAGACCGCCGACGAGGCCGTTCCACTCCTGCGCCGGGACGGAGACGCTTCGGTCTGCGTGTTTTCCCAGCTGCCTCTGGGCGCCTATGTGCTTCACGGCCCCGGCGGCGACATTCCGCTGCTGCTGACCGAGGAGGACCCGATTCAGACCATGGACTTGTGTCCCAAACCCACAGGGACCACAGGACCGCTGGGATAGAGGGGCGCGGAAACCGATGAACCGGCGCGGCAGCGCCCCAAGGGAGGCTTTGACGCGCTGTCAAGCAAAAAACTATGTGCAAATTAAACAAAAATGAAATAAGCGTATTGACAAATCAAACAAATGGGAGTATTCTGTGGCTGTAAAGAGAAATCAATAAAGATTTATCGGTAAAAGGTTACCGAGACTTGAAAGGAGCTTTTTTATGGTTACCAAGAAACACTTCCACAACATTGAAGAACTGCAGAAGATCCAGTATCTGGCGACGCAGTGCCAGGACGAAGTGGGCCTGCACTCGGAAGATGGCAGCGTCATTGTGGACGCCAAGAGCTTCATCGGACTGTTTGCCCTGGACTTCTCCAAGCCTGTTCTGGTCGTCTCCGAGAGCATGGCCTTCCATAAGCGCATTGCCGGCATCGGCGAGACCATGGAGTTTTTCCCCTCCAATATGAAGTGTGAAATTTATAAATAAAATATAGTATCGGATCCAAACAACGCAGCAGCCCCCGGCCCAACCAAAGCCGGGGGCTGCTGCGTTTTGCATAGACAGGGAGATTGGGATTTGTGATGTATGCATGATGCTGGTGCAAGGCATGGCACCTACACTGTAGGGCACGGCCACTGGACGTGCCGTATGCAGGCAGCTGCGTCCAGGACCCAACTGCCAAACGGCGCGTCGGGTCGCCGCGCCCTACATAGGCGTTGCTCGATCGTCAACTCCCAATTTCTCTTTTCCTGCTAAAAATTTTTCCCTTGATTGTATAATCCTTCCTCCGGCTGCCCATACTAGCCTCGGAGGTGCAAAACATGCAAAACAACGAACCAAACAAATCACCGGGCCGGTTCCGCCGGATGCTGAAGGAGAAGGGCTATTACATAGTCCTGTCCCTGTGCATCATTGCCGTGGGAATTTCGGGCTATGTTTTCGTATCCACAGCCATTCGGCAGAATCGTTCCACCCAGCAGGAGGCCCTGTCCGTGCCTGTCACCATCACAGAGCCGGAACCGGAGACTTCCAAATCCAGTGCGCAATCCAACGCCGGAATCCCATCCACGGAAACCGGCGCGGCAGCGGACGCTGCCCAGAATGAAAGCGCCGCCGCTTCGGCGGAAGCCGACCTGGAAGACGCGGCCCAGGAGACCGTGGTCCAGGAGCCGGTGGACTGGACGGTGGTCCAGCCGGTCAGCGGCAGCATTGTGCAGGATTATGCCATGGACCACCTGACCTATAACGCCACCACCCAGGATTGGCGGGTCCACAACGGCGTGGACCTGGCCGCCGAACTCGGACAATCGGTGGCAGCCGCCCAGGCCGGTACCGTCACCGCCGTGTATGACGATGAATATTATGGTACCACCGTCGTCATTCAGCACGACAGCGGCTATACCACCCATTACTGCAACCTGGCGGAGACCACCGCTGTGGCCGCCGGGGACACCGTAGCCGCCGGAGACGTCATCGGCACCATCGGCGGCACAGCCCTGCTGGAGGTGGCCGACGCGCCCCATCTGCACTTTGAGGTGTACCTGGACGGCGAACCGGCGGACCCGGCAGACTTCCTTTCCTGATCGTTCCTTTTTCATTTTCTTTCCTCACCGAAGCCCCCGGCTCCTAAAAGCCGGGGGCTTTGGGATTCCAATGATAGATTGGGATTTGACGGTGTACATATGATGTTGCTGCAAGACAGGCGGCTGCATCCCGGCTATACACATTGGTAAATTTTGCACGAGGGCCCTGCCGGCGGCCTGAATCGGGAGTTTTTCCGCGGCTTCTTGCCTTTTTCTGTCTGGTATGGTAGACTACTATATTATGAAGATTTGTATTCTGGTGGATTATGCTTTGGCCGCCGGAATCTGCTGATATGGAGGACTGCCATGAAACGATTGCTTGCGGTCCTGGCGGCGGTGTGCTGCCTGCTGTTTTGCCTGCCTGCGGCCGGCGCGGTAGGGGAGGAGACGCCCCAGGATGCTCAGATTGAGAATGAAGACGCCGTCCCTTCCGAGGGAGAACCTGCGGAAGAAGCCGCGCCTCTGGAAGAAGATTTGACGGAAGCCCAGACGGACGCTGTGGATCCTCTGGCCGAGGAGACCCACATCCGCTCCCTGCAGATTTCCTGCACGGTGGACGGCGGCGGAAAGGCTTCCGTCACACAGACGGTGGAGCTTTCCATCATAGGGGCTCTGACGGAGGTCCGCCTGGCTGTCCCGGCGGCGGCCAAGAAGGCGCAGGCGGCGGGCTACAAGGCCAAGGCCTCCACGGAGAGCGGCAACCGGTACCTGACCATTTCCAATGAGGCCGGCTTCACCGGGACCCAGACCTTCACCGTCTCTTATACGCTGTCAGACCTGGTCACCGGAACGGACGAGGGCCAGACCTTCCTGCTGCCGCTGCTGGCCGCGCAGGTCTACCCCATCTCTTCCATGCAGTTTTCCGTGGCGCTCCCCCAGACGGCGGACGCCTACCCCGACTTTTCCAGCGGCTATTACGGGGAGCTGATCGAGGATGCCCTGAACTTCACTGCCAGCAGCAGCGTGATCTCCGGCGTCACCATCGAGCCGCTGAAGGACCATGAGACCATGTCCATGACCCTGTCTCTGCCAAAGGGCTTCTTCTCCGGTCATTATCATGAAGGCCTGCTGTCCAAGGTCATGACGGTGATTTTGTTTGTGCTGCTGGCCCTGGATGTGTTCTACTGGTGGCGGCTGCGTAGCGATCCCCTGCGGGTCCAGGCCAGAACCCTGCCGCCCGACGGCGTCAATCCGGGAGATGTGCCCTATCTGCTGTCTGGCGGTGACGCGGACTTCAATATGCTGGTGAGCCACTGGGCCACCCTGGGTTATCTTTCCTTCTACATCAACAAATCCGGCCATGTGATTCTCCGGCGGCGTATGAGCATGGGCAACGAGCGGCGGCTCTATGAGCGAAAGCTGTTCGACCTGCTCTTTGGCGGGGAAACCCTCTGCGACGGCGCCAGTCTCCGCTATAAAAAGGTGGGCGAGAAGGCCATGGCGGTCATTCCCCGCTACTGGGCCCGGCGGCTCTACAGCCGGGACAGCGGATCTCCCTTCCTGGCCAGGCTCCTGAGCTGCCTGGTGTGCGCCGCTGCGACGCTGTGCGCCATGGACGCCCTGGCGCCGGATAAACTCCATGTGATGTTCCTGCTGGCGGCTTTGGTGGCGGGCTTCGCATTGTGCTGGCTCATTCACAAGGCCTGCGGCGCGTACTATCTCAGCGATTGGCTGTGGACGGGCGCCGGTGCGGGAAGCGCGCTGCTGCTCCTGATTTTGGGCGGCCTGGGCGGCGCGACCCTGGTCATGGTTCCGGCCGTGGCGTTGGCGGTGTTCATCGGCTGGCAGACGGCCCACGGCGGCCGCCGCAGCGACTATGGCAACGAAGTCATTGCCCAGACCCTGGGCTTCCGCCGGTTCCTGCATAACGCTTCGGACCATCACTTGATGCAGATGCTCCGCCGGGATCCCCAGTATTTCTATAAGATGCTGCCCTACGCCGAAGCCATGGGACGGGGAAAGCATTTTGTGGCCCTGTTCAGCGACATCCAGCTGGAGCCCTGCCAGTGGTATGAGGCGGCCAACAGCACGCCCCATACGCCCGCGTCGTTCTACGATCACTACTGCGAAACCATGGCCATGCTGAACGTGTCCATACGGAAGTAATGGACAATAGACAATTGACAATGGAGAATGAAGGTATCCGCTGACGCGGATGATTTATAATTTTGAACGCACTCTCGTGTCCCCTGTAGGGGCGGCTATCAGCCGCCCGCATGGGGCACCAGGGTGCGTTTGGCGTCGGGTGCTTGCTTTTTCTTTTTGGATTCGCTATACTGACCTCATAGAAACTGCGAAATCTTAGAAAAACGGGAGGCCAATCGGATGCGGACTTACGTGCTGGATTCTTCGGAGAAGACGCCGCTGTATGAGCAGCTGTACCGCGCCCTCAAGGAGGATATTCTCTCCGGCGCCTTGCGGGGCGGGGAGAAGCTGCCGTCCAAGCGGGCCCTGGCGGAGCATTTGAATGTCAGCCGCATCACCGTGGAGAACGCCTACAATCAGCTTCTGACCGAGGGCTATCTGCAATCCCGGCCCCGGTCCGGCTATTATGTGGAGCAGCTGGACGCCCTGCCCCGGCCCCTGCCGCCTTCTGTGCAGCCGCTGCCGCCCCAGGAGCCGCCTGCGCCGCCGTCTCCCAGCGCGGGCCAGTTTCCGTTCTCCATCTGGGCCAAGCTCATGCGGGGGGTCCTGCTGGACCAGCACGATTTGCTGCTCCGGTCGCCGCCCAATACGGGCCTGCTGGCCCTGCGCCAGGCCATTGCCGGAATGCTGCGGCGGAGCCGCGGCATGGAGGTTTCGCCGGAACGGATCATCATCGGCGCTGGGGCGGAGTACCTCTATAATATTCTCATTCAGCTTCTGGGCCGGGAGAACTGCTTCGGCCTGGAGAATCCCGGCCATCAGAAGATCCGCCGGGTCTATGAGGCCAATAGCGTGGCCCTTTGCCCGGTGGCCCTGGACGAGAGCGGCGTCGATATGCGCGCCTTAATGGCCAGCGGGGCCAACGTGCTGCACATTTCCCCCAGCCACCAGTTCCCTACAGGTCTTGTGACCCCCATCGGCCGCCGCAGGCAGCTCATGGCCTGGCTGGGCAGCCGCCTGGACCGCTGGCTCATCGAGGACGACTATGACTCCGAGTTCCGCTTTTCCGGCCGGGTCATCCCCACCATGTACAGCATGGACGCCATCGGCCGGGTCATCTACATGAACACCTTCTCCAAGACCATCACCCCGGCCCTTCGCATCAGCTATATGATCCTGCCCGAGTCCCTCATGGCCCGGTATCATCAGAAGCTGGGCTTCTACAGCTGCACGGTGCCCAGCTTCGAGCAGCTGACCCTGGCCCGGTTTCTGGACGAGGGCTATTTTGAAAAGCATGTCAGCCGCATGAAACGCCACTACCGGCTTCTGCGGACGGAGTTCCTGAGCCTCCTGCGGCAGTCTCCCTGTGCGGACAAGATGGCCGTCCAGGGCGAGGAAGCGGGCCTTCATTTCCTGCTCCGCCTGGACACGGGCCTGCCGGATCAAGCCGTGGAGGCGGCCCTGGGAAAAGCGGGCGTCCGGGCGGCCAGCCTGTCCCGGTATCAAAGCGGCCCGCCGGACCCGGAGAGCCGGGGCCGGGTGGTGATTCAGTATTCCGATATGGCCGCCGCCGATCTGCCCAGAGTGGTGAAGGTATTGGAGGAGTTGACCATATGAGACGGGAAAAATCCTGCGGGGCCGTGGTGTTCACCCGGATCCATGGAGAAATCAGGTACCTGCTGGCCCAGAGCCGGGCGGGAATCTACGGCTTTCCCAAGGGACATGTGGAAGAAAATGAAACGGAGCAGGAAACGGCCCTCCGGGAGATCTATGAGGAAGTCCACATCCGGCCCAGCTTCCTGGACGGCTTCCGGATGACCGAAGAATACCCGCTGCCCAAAAAGGGAAATATTCTCAAGGAGGCCGTGTACTTCCTGGCGGAATATCAGGACCAATCAGTTCGGATTCAGAAAGAAGAGCTGATGGAAGCACGGCTGGTATCCTATGAGGAAGCCATGACCCTGCTCCAGCATGAGGGCCGGCGGAGGATCTTACAGGAGGCCCATGGGTTCCTGTGCCGCTGAAACAACGAAATGCACGAACAACAACGCCGTAGGGGGACCGTAAGGGTCGCCCCTGCGGTATGAGATGGGGATCCAGCACAAACCCTCGCGCCCCTGTAGGGGCGGCTATCAGCCGCCCGCATGGGCACGAGGGTTTGTGCTTTATTTCTGTTTGTTGATCTCTTTCCTGACGATCTGGGCAAGAAGCTCCTGGCCTTCGGGGGTGCGGAGGGTTTCCAGCACCATGGTGCGGACCGTGTCCTGGAAGGCCTTGTTATTCAGGAAGGAGCTGACCAGGGCGCTCTGGCCGTGGTCCGCGCCGCTGGACTGAACCGGCGTGGGCTTGGGGGCCGGTTTGTACCGGGGCCGGGGCTCCGGGTCCGGCTCCGCTTCGGACAGGGCGGCGGTCATCCAGCTGTCCTGCCGGGTGGGATCGTCGCTTTCGCCCTGGAGATAGAGCAGGGACACGCCGAAATAGGCTGCCAGCTTCGCCTGCTGGTCCTTGGTGGGCGTCTGCCGCCCGGATTCAAATTTTTCGATGGCGTTCCGGGGCAGTCCCAAGGCCGCCGACAGCTCCGGCCGGGTCATGCCTTTTTGGGTGCGCAGCTCCGCGATACGCTGAGGAAGTGTTACCATAGAGAAGTCTCCTTTTAAACGGTGATCAGTTCATAGTCCATGGAACCCAGGCCGATGGCCTCGCCGTGTTCGGGGCCGGTGCGCCAGTTGGTGGTGGGATGGGTGCCGGTGAAGCGGTCGGGGATCCCGGCCCGTTCGGCCAGGATGCTTCTGGGATTCACCGGCTGCCGGTTGACGGCGTCGGCGCAGGCCACGTCGATGGCCACCGGGTCAAAGGAGGCGAACATGCCCACGTCGGGGACAATGGCCGCGTCGCTTTCCGGGTGGCAGTCGCAGTTGGGCGACACCTGGTTGACGATGCTGATATGGAAGCTGGGACGGCCGTCCACCACGGCTTTGGCGTATTCCGCGATTTTGCCGTTGAGATTTTCAAAGGTCTCATCCTCGCCGGGCTCAATGGCGTCCTTGGGACAGACACCGATGCAGCGGCCGCAGCCAGCGCATTTGCTGTGGTCGATGGAACACTTGCCGTCGGCGATCTGCGGGCCGTCATGGGCGCAGATTTTGGCGCAGGCCTTGCAGCCGACGCACAGGTCCCGGTTGACGATGGGCTTTCCGGCGGAGTGCATTTCCATTTTACCGGCCCGGGAGCCGCCGCCCATGCCCAGGTTCTTCAGCGCGCCGCCGAAGCCCGTGCATTCGTGGCCCTTGAAGTGATTCAGGGAGATGACGATGTCCGCGTCCATCAGCGCCCGGCCGATCTTGGCGGTCTTGCAGAGGGTCCCGCCAATCACCGGGACCTCCACGTCGTCGGTGCCCTTGAGGCCGTCGGCAATGAGAATCTGGCAGCCAGTGGTCATGGGATTGAAGCCGTTGAGGTTGGCCGTGTCCAGATGGTCCAGGGCGTTTTTCCGGGAGCCGACATAGAGGGTGTTGCAGTCGGTCAAAAAGGGCTTGCCGCCCAGCTCTTTCACATAGTCTGCCACATATTTGGCAAAATTGGGCCGCAGAAAGGCCAGATTGCCCAATTCGCCGAAGTGAATCTTGATGGCGACAAATTTATCCTGAAAATCGATCCGGTCCATTCCGGCGGCCTTCATGAGTTTCCGAAGCTTGGTTTCGTGGTTCTGCCCGTTCTTCATGCGGAAATCCGTAAAGTAAACAGCTGCCCGTTCCATAGTCGTTCCTCCATCCTGAAAAGGTGATTTGTATAGTAGTATACTTTGATTCGGATGGGATGTCAAATCCAATCGTGAAGGGAGAAATTGGGATTTGCCGATGTACCGCTTTATGTAGGGCACGGCCACTGGACGTGCCGTATGCAGGCAGCTGCATCCTGGAACCAACTGCCAAACGGCGCGTCGGGTCGCGGTCCAGACCAGCCTCTCTTGCCCTTCGGGCAATTCGCCTTCCCACGCCCTACATGGGCGATACAGCACATCGTCAAATCCCAATTTCCCGCTCCATGATGTCCGATGCAATTGTCAGAAAAAAAGATAGCTATTTGCCGGAAGTTTTGGTATAATAACCTGTAACATAATGGAGGCGTATCAGCAGAGGGAGGTCCGAAATGGAATTTGCCGGTTTCTTGGGAAACGCCGATTTGAAGCAGCGGCTTTCCGAGGCCTTTCGGACCGGCCGGTCTTCCCACTGCTATCTGCTCTGCGGGCCGGAGGGCTCCGGGAAGCGGACCCTGGCGAAGATTCTGGCCGCCGCTTTGCAGTGTACAGAGGCCCAGGCTCCCTGCGGCCGCTGCCACCAGTGCCGCAAGGTCCTGACGGGGAACCATCCCGACGTGATCACCGTAGACGACCCGGAGAAGAAGACCGTCTATGTGGACCTGATCCGGCAGCTCCAGGCCGACGCCTATTTCCGGCCCAACGAGGGGCGGCATAAGGTCTATGTGATTCCCAGGGCGCAGAACATGAACGAAAACGCCCAGAACGCCCTGCTGAAGCTCATCGAGGAGCCGCCGTCCTACGCGGTGTTTTTGCTTTTGACCGACAACGCGGAGAAGCTGCTGCCCACGGTGCGGAGCCGCTGCGCGGAGCTGCGGCTGGAGCCGGTACCCCGGGACCAGGCGCTGTCCTGGCTGGCGTCCCAGTGCCCCAAGGAGGATCCGGCGGCCCTGGAGGCGGCCTATGTCCGCGCCGGCGGCTATCTGGGACAGGCCAAAACCCTGCTGGAAGGGGAGCTGATTCTGCCGCAGACGGCGCAGTTTGCCGCTGCCTTCGCCGCAGACGACCGCTTCGCGCTGACGCAGCTGCTCTGCGCCATGGAAAAGCTGCCCCGGGACAAGCTCCTGGAGGTCTTCGACCAGTGGAAGCAGCTTCTGACCAACGCCTTGACGGTCCGGGCGGGCCTGCCCGGCAACGCCATGGCCGCGTCTCTGGGACAGGGCCGCACGGCCCGTTCCCTGGCCGCGGCGGCCAATACGGTGCAAAAGGCCATGGAGGCCTGCGACGCCAACGTGGGCGGCGGTCATATCTGCGGCTGGCTGGCCGCGAGTTTATTAGAATAATGAGGAGTACCATATGAACGATGAAATTTTGACCGCCGGGGAGCAGGAGCTGGAAGCGGTCATGGAACACGAAATTCCGGCGGAGCTACTGCCGGCGGCGGAAACGGAAACGCCGGACGTGGTGACGGTGGTGGACGTCCACTTCCGCTCCAACAGCAAGGTTTATTTCTTTGATCCCGGCGATCTGACCCTGAAGGCCGGGGATCATGTGATCATCGACACGGCCCGGGGCAACGAGTTCGGCTACTGCGCCGCCGGAAACCACCCTGTTTCCTACAAGGAGATCGTGCCGCCCCTGCGGAAGGTCCTGCGAATCGCCACGGAGCGGGACGAGCGCGTCAATGCGGAGAACGTCCTGAAGGAGAAAAAGGCCTTTGAGGTCTGCCAGCAGAAGATTCAGGCCCACGGCCTGGATATGCAGCTGGTGTCGGCGGAGTGTGCCTTCGACGGCAGCAAGATCATTTTCTTCTTCACCGCCGACGGCCGGGTGGATTTCCGGGAGCTGGTGAAGAACCTGGCCTCGGTGTTCCGCACCCGCATCGAGCTCAGGCAGATCGGCGTCCGGGACAAGGCCAAGATGGTCGGCGGCCTGGGCGTCTGCGGCCGGGAGTTCCTGGACGATTTCCAGCCGGTCTCCATCAAAATGGCCAAGACCCAGAATCTCAGCCTCAATCCCACCAAAATCTCCGGCACCTGCGGCCGGCTTATGTGCTGCCTGAAGTATGAGCAGGAGGCCTATGAGGATCTGCTGAAGACCAGTCCCAAGAACGAGTCCTTTGTGGACACCGTGGACGGCCGGGGTACGGTGGTGGACGTGAATCTGCTGCGCCAGACCGTCAAGGTCCGCATGGAGGACCAGCCGGACACGGTGAACTGCTACCACAACTGCGACATCTGCGTCCTGCGCAACGGCAAGGCCAAGAAAAACGATCCGCCCATTCCCAAGGAAGTGGCCCCCCTGTCCTCCAAGCCGCGGCCGGTCAAGAAGAACGAGCTGCCCGAGGACGAGCCGCTGCCCGAGGTGGTCATCAACGGACGGGAGCAGCCGCCGGTGAAGGCGGAGCCTGCGGCCGCGCCCCAGGAAGCGGTGCCGGTCCAGGAGAAGCCGGAGGAGGCCGCAAAGCCCAAGAGTTTCTCCAACCGCCGCCGCCGCAAGAAACCGGCCCAGGCCCAGTCTGCCCAGGAAACGGCGCAGAAGGCGGAGGTCCGGGAGAAGTCCCGTCCCCAGCCGGAGCGGCCCAAGAACGACAATAAGCCCAAGCAGCCCAAGGCTGCAGCAAAGCCGGAGGCCAAGGCGGAGAACACCCCGAAGCCGGAGGGCGGCAAGCAGGGCGAGGGCAGCCGCCGCCGTCGCCGCCGCAGCGGTCCCAAGCCCGGCGGAGAGCCGAAGAACGAGGGCTGACCATGCTGACTGTGCGAAATCGCTGCCACGATCCCTTTTACAACCAGGCCTTTGAGGAATATGTATTCGAGACCTTCCGGGATGAGAACATGGTCCTCTTGTGGCAGAATGATCCCACCGTGGTGGTGGGCTGCCATCAGAACATCTGCCGGGAGGTCCGCTGGCCCCTTTTGCGGGAGCTGCATGTGCCGGTGGTCCGGCGCATGTCCGGCGGCGGCACGGTCTACCACGACCTGGGCAATCTGAACTATACGCTCATGGCCCCCCAGGATCAGATGCCGGATTATGACAGCGCTCTGGCCCCGGTGATCGCGGCCCTGAACGATCTGAGCATTCCGGCCCAGAAGCGCAGGAGCTGCGACATCGCCATCGGCGAGCAGAAAATCTCCGGCAGCGCCCAGCGGGTCACCGGCGGCCGGGTGCTGCACCATGGCACCCTGCTCTTTGACAGCGACCTCGAGCTGCTGGACCGCATCACCACCCACCATAAAAACGACTGCTTCCAGACCAAAGGCACCGTGTCGGCCATCTGTGCCGTGACCAACATCCGGGACCATCTGCAAACGGATATGACCCTGGAAGAATTCCGGGCCGAATTGCTGCAACGGCTGCTTTCCGGCGGCCGGGAGATCGTCCTGACAGCGGATCAGGAACGGGAAGTGGAGCGGCTGCGGGACGAAAAGTACTGCAGCTGGCAGTGGACCTGGGGCAAGACCCCCAGCTTTTCCTATGAAAAAACCGGCGAATTTATGGGAACGCCCATCCGCGTGGCCTACAGCGCCAAGCGCGGAATCCTGTCCAACGTCCAGGTGGAATGTGAAGCCTTCGACGCCGGGAAAGCCGAGAAAGCCCTGGAAGGCGCGAAGCTGGACCCGGAAGCCATGGAACAGCTATGCCTGGACCTGACAGGGAAACCGGAGCTCTTGAATTTCTTCCTTTAAGAACCGGCCCTCTTACATTCTTACAGAACATAAAAGGAGACAGACAAATGGAAAAAGAACTGACTATGCCGAAGCTGCGGCCGGAGATGGAATCCGGCGTTTTGTGCGCCTGGCTCAAGGAGGAAGGCGACGTCGTGTCCGCCGGAGAGCCGATCTATGAGATCGAGACTGACAAGGTGGTCAACCAGATCGAGGCCACGGAATCCGGCGTGCTGAAAAAGCAGCTGATCGAAGAAGGCGACACCGTGCCGGTATCGTCTCCGGTGGCCATTCTGGAAACCAAGTGAGGACCACGCCCATGGAAAAGAAACCGGAATGGCTGAAGGTCCGCTATAATCAGGAGGCCGTCAATGAAGTGGCCGCCCTCATGCGGGACCTGAAGCTCAACACCGTCTGCAAGGAGGCCAACTGTCCCAACCTGGGCGAGTGCTACCGCAAGCACACCTCCACCTTTATGATCCTGGGCAGCAACTGCACCAGAAACTGCAAGTTCTGCAACGTCACCTGCGGCAAGCCGGAGCCGGTGGACCCGGAGGAACCCATGAACGTGGCCCTGGCCGCGAAAAAGCTGAATCTGCGCCATGTGGTCCTGACCTGCTCCACCCGGGACGATCTGCCCGACGGCGGCGCGGAGCAGTTCGCCAAGTCCGTCCGGGCCATCCGGGAGGTCTGCCCCGGCACCACCGTGGAGACCCTGATCTCCGACATGAAGGGCGACCCCGCTTCCCTGGATATCGTCATCGCCTCCCACCCGGAGGTGCTGAACCACAATGTGGAGACGGTCAAGGAGCTGCAATCCGTGGTCCGGTCCAAGGCCACCTATGAGCGGTCCCTGGGCGTCCTGCGCTACTGTAAGGAGAAGGACCCGACCATTCTCACCAAGACCGGCTTCATGGTGGGCCTGGGGGAGACCGAGGAACAGATCGACCGCCTCCTGGACGACATTCTGGAAACCGGCTGCGACATTCTGACCATCGGTCAGTATCTCCAGCCCTCGCCCCAGCACCACCCGCTGGCCCGCTACGCCACGCCGGAGGATTTCGCTCGGTACAAGGAGCTGGCCCTGAAAAAGGGCTTCCGCCATGTGGCTTCCGCGCCCCTGGCCCGCAGCTCCTATAAAGCCTGGGAGGCTTTGGAGGATGTCCATGATCTATATTGAAACCGGCTCCACCGATGTCTACTATAACTTCGGCCTGGAATACTATTTCACCGTGGAAAAGAAGTTCCCGGAGACCGTATTCCTGTTCTGGCAGACCACCCCGACCCTGATGGTGGGCAAGTACCAGAACGTGCTGGAGGAGATCAACAAGCCCTTTGCCGATGCCCACGGCATCAAGCTGGTCCGGCGCATGAGCGGCGGCGGCACCATCTACACCGACCTGGGCGGCTTCCAGTTCACCTTCATCGAACACGACGGCGCGGAGGAGATCACCTTCCAGCAGTATATCGCGCCGGTCATCGATGCTTTGAAGGAAATCGGTGTGGACGCGTCCTTCAACGGCCGCAATGACCTGACCATCGACGGCAAGAAGTTCTCCGGCAACGCCCAGTTCCGCCTGGAGGGCAGCACCGTCCACCACGGCTCCCTGCTGTTCAACACCAATCTGGAGCAGATGGTGGAGGCCACCACCGTGGACCCCTATAAGATCATCTCCAAGAGCATCAAGTCCGTCCGGGACCGGGTGACCAACATCGCCGACCACCTGCCTGGCCCCCTGGATCCCCAGGAATTCAAAAAATGCATGGTGCGTCACATCATGCGGGGCAGCGACAAGGTCTATGTGCCCACGGAGGCCGACAAGGCCCGGATCCGCCAGCTGGGGCAGGAATATTTCGCCAGCTACGACCGGATTTTCGGGGCCAATCCCAAGTTCAACATCGAGCGCATCGGCCGCTTTGCCGGCGGAACCATGCGCTTCCGCATTGACGTGCGCCACAATATCATCCAGTCTGTCGCCATCACCGGAGACTTTTTCTCCACCATGGATTCCACGGAGCTGAACGCCGCCCTGGTGGGCTGCCGCTATGACAGGGCCTCGGTGCTGGAAGCTCTGAAAGCCAAGGGCCTGGACAACGCCGTCTACCGCGTCACCGCCGAGGAAATGGCCGCCGTCATCGCGGACTGAATGGAATTGTACAGACCTTCGTGCCCCCTCCAAGGGGGCACGAGGCTGCGTCCTAATATTTCAATCATCCCCGCAGGGGATACCTCACTTTTTCACTATTCACGATTCCTTCTTACTTTTTCATCGGACTCCCTTCCTGGAACAGGAATTTTTATCTTTTGTAAAAACTTTTAAGGAGGTACCGTCATGAATCCATCCGCACTGTATTCTCTTTCCTATGGCCTGTTCGTCCTGACCGCCCGGCAGGGGGACAAGGACAACGGCTGCATCGTCAACACGGTCCAGCAGGTTACCAGCGCTCCCATGCGGGTGTCTGTGGCTGTCAACAAGGCCAACTACACCCATGACATGATCCTGGCCACCGGCCTGTTCAACGTGTCCATTCTCAACCAGGACGCGCCCTTCGCCGTGTTCCAGCACTACGGCTTCCAGTCCGGCCGGGATACCGACAAGATCGTGGGTGAGCCCGCCCGGTCCGCCAACGGCCTGGTCTATGTGCCGGCGGTCGCCAACGCCTACCTGAGCTGCAAGGTGGTCCAGACCATCGACCTGGGCACCCACACCATGTTCCTGGCTGACGTCACCGACGCCGACGTGCTGAACAAGGTGCCCTCCATGACCTACGCTTATTACCACGCCAACGTGAAGCCCAAGCCCCAGCCCAAGGCCGGGAAAAAGACCGGCTGGCAGTGCAAGGTCTGCGGCTATGTCTACGAAGGCGAGACCCTGCCCCCGGATTTCGTCTGCCCCCTGTGCAAGCACGGCGCGGAGGACTTTGAGAAGATCGGATAAACAGAACAAACCACGGCAGCCGCAGAACCAAACGCGGTTGCCGCGCGCGATTCCCGGAACCCCAGCCGGCGCCACAACGAAAACGCAAATTGGGATTTGTAGAGTCGTTGCGGTTTGCAAAAGGCCAAAGCCTCCCTTGTGTAAAGGGAGGTGGCACGGCGAAGCCGTGACGGAGGGATTGTATGGCAGTTCCAGCATCTTGCGTAGCAGGAAAAAACAATCCCTCAGTCAGCTTCGCTGACAGCTCCCTTTACACAAGGGAGCCTTGGGCGCTCCCGCGCCAGTGCAGCACATCGTCAAATCCCAATTTGTCTGGCGAAATCTGAAAAGCGCCGTATTTTTTTCCAGGCAGGAATAAAACCTGCGCAATGGCGCGCATAATGATGGGGGACGGCTGTTTTTGCTTTCCCGAAAAATTCGATTTTTTCCTGTAAAAATTCCTTTACTTTTTCGTTCCGGTGTGCTATTGTAAATAGGCTGGCGCAGTGCGCCGGGACCCCATTTCTCAGTTTCGGGAGACAGCCTGGTTTTTACACGGGCACTCTGCCAAACCTGTTACTTAGAGTGTGGGTACAATATTTTGAAAGGTGGAAACACACATGATTCGCAAAGAAGACAAGTCCGCTATCATCGCTGCCAACGCGACCCACGAGGGCGACACCGGTTCTCCCGAGGTCCAGATCGCCATTCTGACCGCCCGCATCAACGAGCTGACCGAGCACCTGCGCGTCCACAAGCATGACAACCACTCCCGCCGTGGTCTGCTGATGATGGTCGGTAAGCGCCGCAACCTGCTGGACTATCTGGCCAAGAAGGACATCAACCGCTATCGTGCCTGCATCGCCAAGCTGGGTATCCGTAAGTAAGTTCACGATGATGGGCAGACAATCTTGATTGTCTGCCCATCTTTGCTGAAATTCAAGCGCGCTGCGTGGGGAAGTTTTAGCAGTTGAAAGGGTTGCCGAGCCGGATCGGCCATCGTTTCAAGTGCTAAACCTCCCATGCAGACAGACAATCATAAGGAGGTTTCTCATGATTACCCATAAGACATTCCCCAACCATCACATTTTTGAGACCGAAATCGGCGGCCGGACCTTCACCGTGGAGACCGGCAAGGTGGCCGAGCTTGCCAACGCCGAGTGCATCTGCCGCTATGGCGACACCGTGGTGCTCACCACCGTCACCGCCTCTCCCGACCCCAAGCCCGGCATTGACTACTTCCCCCTCACCATTGAGTTTGAGGAGCGGATGTACTCCGTGGGCCGGATTCCCGGCTCCTTC
>CAMEIU010000009.1 GCA_945918815.1 uncultured Clostridia bacterium | reverse complement strand
ATCCTTGGCGGAAAACTCCATTTCCAGAAGCAGGCTGTAGACTTCCCGGCTGACTTTCAAGTGGGAGGTCGCCAGCTCCAGATGGTACCTCTTTTCCGGGTCCGTCACGGAGCCGCCGGCCAGGAACGCGCCTCTTAAAAAGCTGACCCGGCAGCATTCCTCCTCCAGGACCCCCAGGTTCACATGAAGGGTCACGGTGGTGTCGGCCTCCAGGCCGAAGGCGGCGAAAATCCGCCGCAGCTTCTCCCGGTCCTCCAGGACAAAGGCCAGCTTGCCCGCCTCCCCTTCCGGCACCTGGTCAAATTCCAGGCCGAAGGCCTTGCGGAACAGCTTGGGCAGCCGGGCGGCAAAATCCCGGCTCTCCGTGACGATACGGATGCCGGTGGGCGAACAGGTATTGCAGAACAGCAGCACGCCGTAGGCCTCCGCCACGGCGCAGCATTTTTTATGAACCGGCAGGCGGCAAAGCTCCGCCTTTACATTGGAACAAAAGGACATTGGGGCTCCTTTCAATTAGCAATGGAGAATTGACAATGTACAATGAAGGTATTTTCCTTCGGAAAATGTGAAACAATGCGTCGTTTTAATCGTCCCCGAAGGGGACACAATCATTGTCCATTGTCAATTGTCCATTGTCAATTTTTCTCTGTACACTTCCATCAACGCCTTGGCCAGGGCAAAGGAATCGTGGCGGATATACCGGTGGCCGGTGGCCAGGGGATATTCCCGGACCTCGATGCCCATGGCTTCGATGGCCGCACGCTCCAGGCGCAGGGGCTCCACGCCCTCCTGGCGGTAGGGGGCCAGGACCTCTTCAGAGACAGGGGCGTTGTTGGCGATGCACACGTCCACAATCCCGGGCAAGGCATGGCGCAGCAGCGCCTGCACATGGTCCGCGCCGGTATAGCCGTCGGATTCGCCGTCCTGGGTCATGATGTTCATCACGAAGATCTTCAACGCCCGGCTGGCGGCCACGGCCTCGGAGATGCCGTCCACCAGGAAGTTGGGAATGATGCTGGTATAGAGGCTGCCGGGGCCCATGACGATCAGGTCCGCGTCCCGGATGGCCTCCAGGCTCTCAGGCAAGGCCTTGGGATGCTCCGGCACCAGACGCACCTGCTTGATGCGGCAGTCGTTGACCTTCTTGGCGTAGAAGATCTTGCTCTCTCCCAGGCAGCGGCTGCCGTTGGCGAACTCCGCCTCCAGGTGCACGTCCTGGTTGGTGACGGGCAGGACCCGGCCGGTGATGGCCAGGACGTCTCCCATGCGGTGGACGGCCTCGTCAAAGGAGCCGGAGATGCCGTTCATGGCGGCCAGGAACAGGTTGCCGAAGCTCTGGCCCGCCAGGGAGCCCTCGGTGAAGCGGTAGTTCAAAAGCTTCTGCATGGTGGGCTCCGTGTTGGCCAGGGCCAGGATACAGTTTCGGATATCCCCCGGCGGCAGCATGCCCAGGTCCTCCCGCAGCATGCCGGAGCCGCCGCCGTCATCGGCCACGGTGACAATGGCGGTGATGTTCCTGGTGTGCTTTTTCAATCCCCGCAGCATGGTGGACAGTCCATGTCCGCCGCCGATGGCCACCACCTTCGGCTCCCGGCGGCCCGGGACATAGACTCTTACGTTCTCGTTCATGTCGGACGACCTCCGTCAGCGCCGCCCCAGATCCCGGTGGCTGACGTTGGTGACGTAGCCCCGCTTGGCGGCAAATTCTCCCAGCTCCTTGGCAACGGACACGGACCGGTGCTTGCCGCCGGTACAGCCCACGGCGATGACCACGTTGGTCTTGCCCTCGTCCACAAAGGACGGCAGGCAGAAGGCCAGCAAGTCCTCCACCTTGGTCACAAAGTCCTTGGTCTGCTGGTAGGAAAAGACGAAATCCCGGACCTCCTGGTCCAGACCGGTCTTGTGCTTCAACTCGGCAATATAATAGGGATTGGGCAGGAACCGCACGTCGAACACCAGGTCCGCGTCCATGGGCAGGCCGTATTTAAAGCCGAAGGACACGACGCTGACGGTCATGGCCCGGTCCTTCAAGTCCCCGGCCACCAGGTTGATGATCTCGCCCCGGAGCTTGGCCGTGGACAGGGCCGAGGTGTTGATGATGGCGTTGGCCCGATTGCGGATGGGCGCCAGCAAGGCCCGCTCCCGCTCCACGGCGTCCCGGGTCAGAGGATGCTTTCTGCGGGTCTCCTTGTAACGCTTGATAATGACGTCGGTGTCGGCCTCCACAAAGAGAATATTATAAGTGAGGTGCATCTGGTCCAGGCCGTCCAACGCCTTGAACAGTCCCTCAAAGGTCAGGCTGCCCCGCACGTCGGTGACCAGGGCCACCCGCTCATAGCGGCCCTTGGTGGCCAGGCACAGCTGGGCAAACTGGGGAATCAAATCCGCGGGCATATTGTCCACGCAGTAGAACCCCAAATCCTCCAAAAAGGAGGCCGTTTTACTTTTTCCCGCACCGGAAAGGCCGGAAACAATGACAAACTGCATAAGAATTCACCTACCAAATCCGCACTTCCGGCTCCAGGCAGATGCCGGAATGTTCCTGAACGGTCTTCTGTATCAAATCCATGGTGGCCAGCACGTCCTTGGAGGTCGCGCCGCCCAGGTTGATCACAAACCCGGCGTGCTTCTCCGACACCGCCGCCCGGCCCACGCCCTTGCCCTTCAAGCCCGCCTGCTCGATGAGGGCTGCCGCGTAGCCGCCCTGGGGCCGCTTGAAGGTGCTGCCGGCGGAAGGGTATTCCAAGGGCTGGGACGCCCTTCTCCGGGCGGCCAGGTCCTGCATGGTTTTCTGGATTTCCGCCGGGTCTCCCGGCTGTAAGGCGAAGACGGTTTTCAAAATCACCGCCTGCTTCTCCTGAAAGGCGCTGTGGCGGTAGGAAAAGCCCTGGACCTCCCCTTCCGCTTCCCACAAGCTGCCGTCGGGCAGCAGAGCCGTGGTCTTCTCGGCGACCTGGCGGATTTCGCCGCCGTAGGCCCCGGCGTTCATATACACGCCGCCGCCCACGGTGCCGGGAATGCCGTGGGCAAACTCCAGACCCATCAGGCCCAGGTCCCTTGCATGGACCGCCAGCCGGGTCAGGGTCACGCCCCCCATGGCCTCTATTTTACCATCGGCCATGTCCCGAATCCCGGACAGGTCCCGGGTACAGATCACCAGCCGGTCCAGCCCCTGGTCCGGCGCCAGCACGTTGGTCCCCGCGCCGAGAATCAGGGGAGATATACCATGTTCCAGGCACAGCCGGTACAGGCCGGTCATTTCCGCTATGGTTTTGGGAAAAACCATCCACGCCGGACCGCCGGTCTGAAAGGAGGTATGCTTTTTCAAGGGTTCCTCTTCCAGAACCTTCATCTCCGGCCATTTCTCACGAATCACGCCGCAAAAATCATGAAGCAAGCTCATAAACGCCTCCGGGTGTGTAATAGTATTATGATACCACATTCCCACATAAAAAGGAACCGGATTTTGAAAGAATCCATACAGGGAAACTTGTAGGGCGCGACGACTCGGCGCGCCGCAGCAGTGCGTTCAAAGATGCAGCTGCCAACAGCGGCACGTCCAGTGGCCGTGCCCTACAGGGTCAGATATGTGTTTTCTGGCGGTCATTCCTGCGAATGATCGAAAAATTTGCTCAATTGGTCGGTGAATTCCACGGCGGCGTTGTAGCCCATGCGCTTCTGGCGGTTGTTCATGGCGGCCACCTCGAAGATCACGGCCAAATTCCGGCCGGGCGTCACCGGAATGGTGATGGACGGCACCTTGACGCCGAGAATGTCCATATACTTGTTCTCCAGGCCCAGGCGGTCGTAGACCTCGCCGTCCTGCCAGGGGACGATGTTGATGATGAGATCGATGCGGGCGCTGTCCCGGACCGCGCCCATGCCGAAGAGCTTCGCCATGTTGATGACGCCGATGCCGCGCATCTCCACATAGTGCCGCAGCACCTCCGGCGCGCCGCCCTCCAGTTCGGAGGGAGAAATGCGCTTGATCTCCACGGCGTCGTCGGCAATGAGCCGGTGGCCCCGCTTGACCAGCTCCACGGCGGCCTCGCTCTTGCCGATGCCGCTGTCGCCCAAAATCAGAATGCCCTCGCCGTAGATCTCCACCAACACGCCGTGACGGGTGATGCGGGGAGCCAGATAGGCTTTCAAAGAGGTGATCAGGCTGGAGACGATATAGGAGGTGGTCTCCTGGCTGCGCAGGACGGTGATGTTGTGCTTCTTGGCCATCTCCAGGCACTCCGGCGACGGCTCCAGATTCCGGGCGATGATCAGGGCCGGAATCTTATAGGAAAACAGATGGTCAAAAATAATGGCCCGCTGCTCGCTGCTGAGCTTTTGAAGATAGGTGGTCTCCACGATGCCCAGGACCTGGAGCCGCATGGGCTCAAAATGATCGAAAAATCCGGCCAGCTGCAAGCCGGGACGGCTGACATCCTCCACCGTGACGCGGATCTTGTCAAAATCCGTCGCCTTGAACAGCGGAATCATATTGAACTCCTCCACCAGCTTGGAGAGGGCGACGCTGTAGATATGAACCATGTTCTCAACTCCTCGTTTCGATTATAGCCTGTTTTCCCTTCTTTCGCAACATGGGAAAATTTTTTCCACGAGGCCGAAACTTTTCCTTGCATTTTCAAATCATATCTGCTATGATATTGGGGCGTCTTTAGGGGCGCAATGTGAAATTTGTAGTGGCAAGGAGGTGCAGCAAGTGGCAAAGTGCGATATCTGCGGCAAGGGTGTGACTTTCGGTATCAAGGTCTCTCACTCCCATAGACGTTCCAACAGAGCTTGGAAGCCCAACGTCAAGCGCGTAAAGGCTATTGTTGACGGTACTCCTCGCCATGTGTACGTCTGTACCAGATGCCTTCGTTCCAACAAGGTCCAGCGGGCGATCTAACATCAATATGCAAAACAAGTCAGCTGCGGAAGCAAGTCCGCAGCTGTTTTGTTTTTTATTGTTTAGAAACCGTAGGGGCGACCCTTGCGGTCGCCCGCAGTGCGCAGTCGGGCGACCGCAAGGGTCGCCCCTACGGCGTGAAATCAATGTCAATTTACAGCCAGCCGGCGTCCTCAAATTCGTGCTTCTTGTCCCGGCGCATGAGGGTGCGGATGGTTTCGGCGGGGGCTTTGCCTTCATAGAGGACGGCGTAGGCCTCCCGGGAGATAGGCATTTCGACGCCCACCTTCCGGCTCAGCTCATAGGCGGACTTGGCGGCGTAGTAGCCCTCCACCACGGCGCCCACCTGCTCCATGGCCTGCCGGACCGGCACGCCCTGACCGATCAAAATCCAGGACGCGCCGCTTCTCGAGTGCATGGAGGTGCAGGTGACGATCATGTCGCCCACCCCTGCCAGGCCCGCGAAGGTCTCCTGGCGGCCGCCCAGCACAATGCCGAGCCTTGCCAGCTCCGTCAGGCCGCGGGTCACCAGCAGGGCCTTGGTGTTGTCCCCCAGGCCCAGGCCGTCGCAGACACCGGCGCAGAGGGCAATGACGTTTTTCAGCGCCGCGCTGAGCTCCACGCCCACCACGTCACCGCTGGCGTAGACCCGGAAGCTGTCGTTCATGAACACATCCTGAATCTGCTCCGCCATGGAGATGTCGGCGCAGGCCGCCACGCAGCCCGTGGGAATGTTCCGGGAAACCTCCTCGGCATGGGACGGGCCAGACAAGGCCGCCGCCCGGAGGCCAGTCTCCTCCTCGATGATCTGGGTGATGCGGAGGCCCGTGCCGGATTCGATACCCTTGGTGACGGACACCAGCAAAGCGTCCTTTGGCAGCAGTTCCCGCACCGCCGCCGCCGTCTGGCGGATGGCATAGGAGGGGGTGGCAAGGACGGTCATCTGACAGCTTTGGGCACAGGAAAGGTCCGACGAGAACTGGAGATTCGGATGCAGCGGCACGCCCTCCAGCCGGGGATTGATCCGGCTCCGGGCCATGTCCGCCGCTCTCTGGGCCGAGCGGGTCCAGAGGGTCACCGTATGTCCGTTTTCACAGAGCAGATTCGCCAGGGCCGTACCCCAAGCGCCGCTGCCCAGCATGGCAATGTTCATAGTATCCCTCTATTTTTTATGGAACGATAATTTGGATTCCGTGTGGTTCAGGAGCCGCTGGATGTTGGCCCGGTGGCGGAAGATAACGAAGCACGGGGCCAGGACGCCCAGGGTGCAGAGGAACCAATTGCCCCAGAACACCAGCAGGAAGCAGATGCCGAAGGCCGTGGCCGCCAGAACGGAGCCCAGGGACACATAGCGGGTCAGGGCCACGGTGACCACGAAGATGGCGAGAATCACCGCAAAGATCCGCCAGTCCATGACCGCCGCCAGGGCCGCGCCGCAGAGGATTCCCTTGCCGCCCCGGAACTGGGACACCGCCGGATAGCTGTGGCCCAGCATGGCCGCCACGCCGGCTGCCATTTTGGCCTCGGCAGCATAGCCGTAGGGCCCCAGCAGCCAGCCCGCGATCAGGCATGCCAACACCGTTTTGACCACGTCGATGGCAATGACCAGGAGAGTCTGGACGCCGCCGTAGGTGCGGAAAAAGTTGGTCAGACCCGCGTTGCCGCTGCCGTGCTTCCGCACGTCGTCATGCATCATCAGCTTGGAAATCAGCAGCGCGCCGTTGCAATTTCCGAGGGCATAGCCAAGAACGAGGACGAGAAGCCAAAGGAACACTTGCATTTCAAAGCACCTCTTGTTTGAAATGGACAATTGACAATTGTCCATTATCCATTGAAATTAAATATCCTTGTCGCCTTTTTGCCGGATGGTCAGCTTGATGGGGGTGCCCATGAGGCCGAAGACGGCGCGGAGCTGGTTTTCCAGGTACCGCTGGTAGGAGAAGTGGAAGAGCCGGGCGTCGTTGCAGAAGACCACGAAGTGGGGCGGCTTCACGCCCACCTGGGTCATATAGTAGATCTTCAACCGGCGGCCCTTGTCGCTGGGCGGCTGGACCCGGGCGGTGGCGTCCTCGAGGATATTGTTGAGCATGCCGGTGGTGATCCGCAATGCCGTCTGGGCAGCCACTTCGTTGATCAGCTGGTACAGCTTCTCCACCCGCTGGCCGGTCAGGGCCGAGATGAACAGCACCGGGGCGTAGGACATATAGCTCAAATCCCGGCGGACCTCGTCGGTCATCTTGTCCATGGTGTTGGTGTCCTTCTCCACCATGTCCCACTTGTTGACCACCAGGATGGATGCCTTGCCCGCCTCATGGGCCAGACCGGCGATCTTGGTGTCCTGCTCCGTGACGCCGTCGTTGGCGTCGATCAAAATCAGGCACACGTCCGCCCGGTCGATGGCGGCGATGGTGCGCAGGTTGGAATACTTCTCAATGGCGTCGTCCACCTTGGACTTGCGGCGCATGCCGGCGGTGTCGATGAAGCAGTATTTGCCGAATTCGTTGTCAAAATTGCTGTCGATGGCATCCCGGGTGGTACCGGCCACGTTGGACACGATGACCCGCTCCTGGCCCAGGATCTGGTTCAACAGGCTGGACTTGCCCACGTTGGGCTTGCCGATGATGGCGACCTTGATCCGGTCGTCGTCCTCTTCCCCTGCGTCCTCGTCGGGGAAGCTCTCCACGCAGGCGTCCAGCAGGTCGCCGGTGCCGTGGCCATGGATGGCGGAGACCTCGATGGGATCTCCCAGGCCCAGGCCGTAGAACTCATAGACCTCCGGGTTCACGCCGCCCACCTGATCGCACTTGTTGACGGCCACCACCACGGGCTTCTTGGCCCGCTTGAGCATGGTGGCCACTTCCGCGTCGGCGGCGGTCATGCCCACGGTGACGTCGGTGACCATGATGATCACGTCGGCGGTCTCAATGGCGATCTCCGCCTGACGGCGCATGAACTGGAGCATTTCGCTGTCGGTGCCCGGCTCGATGCCGCCGGTGTCCACCAGAGAAAATTCCCGGCCGTTCCACTCGCAGGTCCCGTAGATCCGGTCCCGGGTGACGCCGGGGGTGTCCTCCACGATGGCCATGCGCTTGCCGGTCAGTTTATTGAATAACATGGATTTGCCCACATTGGGGCGGCCCACAATGGCGACGATCGGCTTTGCCATGCCGGCACCTCCTTGGTTGGATTTTTGCTCTATTGGAACAATTCTATTCTCTATCCAGAGAAAAAGCAAGTAGGAAATGGGGAATCGCGGGCGGCTGATAGCCGCCCTACAGAAAACAGGTCAAAAGAAAAGAAGAGAGCATAGATCTGCCCTCTTCTCACTCTTTGTTGGCGGATTTTATTTTGCCTCAACCGCGATGACTTCACGGCCATTGTAGGTGCCGCAAGCCTTGCAGGCTCTGTGGGGCAGGCGGGGTTCGCCGCACTTGGGGCAAGCGACGACGCCGGGGATGCTCAGCTTCCAGTGGGAGCTGCGTCTCTTATCTCTTCTCGCCTTGGATACTTTTCTCTTGGGTACTGCCATTTGGTACACCTCCTTGGTTGAAATGCCGCATTGGCATCTTATCTACTTTTTCAAAAGCTGCTGCAGAACCGCCAAACGCGGGTCCGGCTCCGGCTTGCATGAACAGGGACCCAGGTTCAGGTCGGCGCCGCACCGGGGGCAGAGGCCCTTGCAGTCCTCGCTGCACAGCAGCTTGCTGTCCATATTCAGGACAACAGCGGTGGTCAGGATGTCGTCCAAATCAGCATTGTCGCCATCCAACTCAAAGGTCCAGGGGTCCTCCAGTCCGTCGGACTCCACCTTTGTTACCAGCACGGCCTCCAAGGAAACGGCAAAGTCCCGTTCAAAGGGCTTGGCACAGCGGTCGCAGACCCCATGGAGCCTGGTGGTCACATCGCCCGTCAGAACGAGGACCCCGGCCGTATTCCGCACCTGGCCCACGGCGTGGACCGGCTCGGAGATGGGACAGGAGCCGCCAAATTCCATTTGGCTGAGGTCAAGGCTTGTTTCAAAGGGAACCACGCCGCCCGGGCAGTCGATAATTTTAGACAATCCTAGAAGCATAGCTCTCTCCAATCCATAATCGTGCATTGGTTATTATATAAGAAGGGCAACCTAAAGTCAAATACTTTTTTCGATTTGAAGGCAGAAAAATCATACAGGCACAGCAGAACGCAGAAACTTCTTGTAGGGCACGGCCACTGGACGTGCCGCTTGCGGGAAGCCGGATTCTTGGACGAACCCCCCACGGTGCGTCGGGTCGCCGCGCCCTACAGAAGGATTTCCAAAAAAGCACGAGGGTGCATCCATGAATTTCAATCGTCCCGAAGGGACACCTCCATTGTCAATTGTCCATTGTCAATTGACAATTATTCCGATATAATATACTCGGCTTCTCCCGAAAAAGAAAGGGGAAATTTTTATGAAAGAGCTTTCCGTGGGGAAAAATGACGCTGGGCAGCGGCTGGACCGGTTTGTGGCCAAGGCCGTGCCCCTGCTGCCCGCTTCCCTGCTGCAAAAATATATCCGCCTCAAGCGCATCAAGGTCAACGGCAAGGGAGCCGCCCGGGATACAAGGCTCCAGGCGGGGGACGTCTTACAATTATATATCAACGACGAATTCTTCGAGACACCCAAGCCGGACAACGCCTATCTGACCGTGGCGGTTCCGAAGCTGCACATCGTCTATGAGGACGAGAACGTGATTCTCGTGGACAAGAAGCCGGGCCAGGCCGTCCATCCTCACGACGGAGCCGAATACGGCAAGACCCTCATCGACCACATTCAGGCCTATCTCTACGCCAAGCGGGAGTGGCGGCCCCGGGAGGAACACAGCTTCGCCCCGGCCCTCTGCAACCGCATTGACCGGAACACCGGCGGCATCGTCATCGCCGCCAAGAACGCCGAGGCGCTGCGGATTCTCAATCAGAAGATCAAGGACCGGGAGCTGGACAAGCGGTACCTCTGCATCGTCCACGGGACGCCGAAGCCGAAGAGCGGCACCCTGACCGGCTACCTGTTCAAGGATGCGGTGAAGAACCGGGTCTATGTGACCAAAGAGAGCCAGAAGGGCTCCAAGACCTGCATCACCAAGTATGAGACCCTGGCCAGCCGGGACGGTCTATCCCTGGTGGAGTGCGAGCTGGTCACCGGCCGGACCCACCAGATCCGCGCCCAGATGGCCGCCGCCGGGCACCCGCTTCTCGGCGACGGGAAATACGGCAAGCTGGACAAACGCTACGACCGGACCTACCAGGCCCTCTACTCCTACAAGCTGCTGTTTGATTTTAAAACCGACGGCGGGATCCTGCAATATCTGGACAAAAAGCAGTTCCAGGTGGAGAAGGTGGACTTTGTGGCGGAATATTTTCCGGGATTTTATATGGAATAGAGGTATCCCCTTCGGGGATATATTTCAATCGTCCCGAAGGGACACCTCAATTATTCACTTTTCAATATTCATTATTCATTTTTCTGGCCGAAGGGGGCGCGAGGGTGCGGTGAGAATTTTAAAATATCCGCGCCAGCGGATACCTTCATTGTTCATTGTACATTGTCCATTTAAAAAATTTGTCGTTTTTCCGTCTGAAACCATTGACAAGGGGGGCAATCCCCTATATATTTGCACTAGTGTACTTTTTTACGCGAAAGAAAAGAAAAATGATTTGGAAATGGGGGAGGATACATGGCAAAAGAGCTGATTCGTTTGACGAATCTCACCATGGAATTCGATGGGGAAACCATCCTCGACAACATCAACCTTTACATCAACGACCATGAATTTCTCACATTACTGGGGCCCAGCGGCTGCGGCAAGACCACAACCCTGCGCATTATCGGCGGCTTTCTGACGCCGACCTCCGGTGATGTGTTTTTTGACGGGCAGAAGATCAACAACGTGCCCTCCTACAAGCGAAAAATCAACACCGTGTTCCAGCGGTACGCCCTGTTCCCGCATCTGGACGTCTACGACAACATCGCCTTCGGCCTGCGCATTGCCAAGCTGCCGGAGCTGGAGATCGACCAGCGGGTGGAGGACATGCTGGACATCGTCAGCCTCCGCGGCTTTGAGAACCGGAAGGTCACCCAGCTCTCCGGCGGCCAGCAGCAGCGGGTTGCCATCGCCCGGGCTCTGGTAAACCGGCCCAAGGTTCTGTTATTGGACGAGCCCCTGGGCGCTTTGGACCTGCGGCTTCGGAAGGATATGCAGAACGAATTGAAGCGCATCCAGCAGGCCCTCGGCATCACCTTTATCTATGTCACCCACGACCAGGAGGAAGCCCTCTCCATGTCCGACACCATCGTGGTCATGGACAAGGGCCGCATCCAGCAGATCGGCCGGCCCGAGGACATCTACAACGAGCCGAAGAACGCCTTTGTGGCCGACTTCATCGGCGAGAGCAACATCCTCGACGGCGTCATGATCGAGGACTACTGCGTGGAGTTCTTCGGCCGCAGGTTCCAGTGCGTGGATAAAGGCTTCTCTCCCCGGGAGCCGGTGGACGTGGTCATCCGGCCCGAGGACATCGACTTTGTGGAGGCCGACCAGGGGCACCTGTGCGGCACCGTCACCTCCATCACCTTCAAGGGCATGCAGTACGACATCATCGTGGACTTCAAGGGCTTTAAGTGGCTCATTCAGACCACGGACTATCAGCCCGTGGGCAAGCGGGTGGGCATCCGCCTGAACCCGGAGGACATCCACGTCATGCGCAAGAGCGAATACTCCGGCATGTTCGGCGACTACAGCTCCTACAGCGCGGAGTACGACGAGATCGCGGAGGACGGAGCCGATGAAGAGTAAGCGACTGCTGGCGCCCTATGTGGCGTGGATGACGGTGTTTACCCTCATCCCTCTGGGCGTGGTCATCTACTACGCCTTCACCGACTCCATCACCGGGCAGTTCACCTTTGCCAACCTGAGCAATCTCAGCACCTATCTGCCCATTTTCCTCCGGTCCATTTTCCTGTCCCTGGCCTCGGCGGCCATCTGCCTGGTCATCGGCTATCCCGTGGCCTACACCATCGCCCAGGCCAACCCCAAATGGCAGCGGTTCCTGTCCATGCTGGTCATGCTGCCCATGTGCATGAGCTTCCTGCTCCGCACCCTGGCCTGGGTGGCCATGCTGGAGGACACGGGCATCATCAACCGCGTGGTGTCGTCTCTGGGCCTCAAGCCTCTGCCCCTGATCCGCAACAGCGGGGCCGTCATTCTGGGCATGGTCTACAACTACCTGCCCTATATGATCACGCCCCTCTACACCGTCATCATGAAGATCGACCCCAGGCTCATTGAAGCCGCCCAGGACCTGGGCTGCGACCACAAGCGGGTCTTCACCAAGGTCATCCTGCCGCTGTCGGTGCCCGGCATCATCTCCGGCATCACCATGGTCTTTGTGCCCGCCGTGTCCACCTTCTACATCTCCCAGAAGCTGGGCAGCACCGGCACCACCATGATCGGCGACGTCATCGAGAGCCAGTTCAAGACCGCCTATAACCCGAACCTGGGCGCGGCATTGAGTCTGGTGATGATGATTCTGATTTTCATCTGCATCGGCTTCATGAACCGCTTTACGGATTCCGAGGAGGAAGGAGTGGTGACGCCGTGAAAAAATTCTGCCGTGTGTTCACCGTGCTGGTGTTCATCTTCCTCTATATCCCCATGATCGTCCTGGCGGTGGCCTCCTTCAACACGGGCACCGACATCGCCGTGTTCAAGGGCTTCACCCTGTCCCGCTATGCGGAGCTGTTCCGGGACGGCAGTCTGCTGGCCCTGCTGCGGAACTCTCTGATCATCTCCGTGCTGGCCAGCTTCATCGCCACGGTCCTGGGCACCATGGCCGCCGTGGGCCTCCACAACAGCCGGGGACGCCTGCGGAGCGCGGTCATGACTCTGACCAACATTCCCATGACCAATCCGGACATCGTCACCGGCGTGTCTTTGGCCTTGCTGTTCTCCTTCACGGGAACGCTGCTGAAGGTCAAGTCCATCCTCGGCTTCTGGACCCTGCTCATCGCCCACATCACCTTCAATCTGCCCTACGTCATTCTCTCGGTGCTGCCGAAGCTGACCCAGATGGACCCGGACCTGGAGGAAGCCGCCCTGGATCTGGGCTGCACCCCGGGCCAGGCCTTCTTCAAGGTCATTCTCCATGAGATCATGCCCGGCGTCATTTCCGGCTTCATGATGGCCTTCACCATGAGCCTCGACGACTTCGTCATCAGCTACTTCGTCACCGGCTCCAGCTTCATCACATTGCCGGTGGAGATTTACAACTACACCAAGAAGCCCATCCATCCCAAGATCTACGCCCTGTTCACCCTGATGTTCCTGGTCATTCTCGTCATGATGGTGGCCATGAACCTGCTCCAGGGCAAGGACGCCGAGCGGAAGCAGAAAAAGCGGGGGGTGCGGGCATGAAGAAACGGCTTTTGATCCTGCCCCTGCTTTTGGCCCTGCTGCTCCCCTGTCTGGTGTTCCCGGCGGCCGCCGCCTCCAATGAGATCACAGTCTACAACTGGGGCCAGTATATCTCCGACGGCTCCGATGGCTATGTGGACGTCATCGAGGAATTCGAGGCCGAGACCGGCATCAAGGTCCACTACCTGACCTATGACAGCAACGAGAGCCTCTACACCAAGCTGAAAACCGGCGGCTCCACCTACGACGTGATCATCCCCTCCGACTATATGATCGGCCGCCTGATCGCCGAGGACATGCTGGAGCCTCTGAACTTCGACAACATTCCCAACTACCGGTATGTGGACGAAGCCTTCAAAAACCAGGCTTACGACCCGGAGAACCGGTACAGCGTGCCCTATACCTGGGGCACCGTGGGCGTCATCTACAACACCAAGTATGTGGACGAGGATGACGTGGGCGGCTGGGACCTGCTGTGGAACAGCAAGTACGCCGGAAAGATTCTCATGTTTGACAACTGCCGGGACGCCTTCGCCATTGCCGAATCCCTCCTGGGCTACAGTCTGAACACCCAGGACCCCACGGAGCTGCGCAGCTGCGCCAGCCTGCTCAGCGAGCAGAAGCCCATTCTCCAGGGCCACGTCATGGACCAGATCTATGACAAGATGATCCGCGAAGAGGCCTGGATCGCTCCCTACTACGCCGGCGACTACCTCTACATGCTGGAGGAAAACGAAGACCTGGGCTTCTACTTCCCGGAGGAGGGCTTCAATGTCTTCATCGACGCCGCCTGCATTCCCAAGGGCTGCACCAACCAGGAAGGGGCCGAGGCCTTCATCAACTTCCTGTGCAAGCCGGAGATCTGCGGCGAGAATCTGGAATACCTGGGCTACTCCGCCCCCATCTCCGAGGCCAAGAATTACATGGACCCGGAGGTGGCTGAGAGCGAGATTGCCTATCCCAGCGACGAAGTATTGGCCAACAGTGAGAGCTTCAGCGCCCTGGATCTGGAAACCAGCCAGCTCATGGACAGCCTGTGGCTCAGCGTCAAGACCTCCGGCAGCGACACCACCGGCTATCTCATCGCCGGGGCCGCCCTGCTGCTCGCGGCCATCGCTCTGACCGTCATCCTGAAGCTCCACCGCAGAAGAAAGCTGGCCCGAAGAGGCATCAGCCGGAGAACCAATCAAGCATAGCAAAACGCGCCTTTCCCAAAAAACCGGGAAAGGCGCGTATTCTATCTCCGCACCCTCGCGCCCCCTTCGAGGGGGCACGAGGATGCTCAAATGGATTGGATCCGTACCGTCTCTCCCGGTTCGGTCATGAGCAGAATTTTTTCCCGGTAGGGCTCGGAGATCGGGTCCTCCAAAATCTCTTTGTGGGGGCCATAGTCGCCGAAGCTGTGCATGGGGACGGCCTTTTCGATGGCGCAGTGGGTCATGTAATAGTCAAAGCCAAGATAGGCGTACTGGGCCTGCCGTCCGTCCAGGGTCAGGAAGGCCAGGTCGATGGGAATATCCTTCAGCTTGGCGACCTCCTTTCGGAACGCGGCGGTCATGGCGTCGTTGTCTTCCTTTGTTTCCTCGTCCCAGTACCACCAGTTCAGGTCCCCGGCGTGGTAGAGGCGCTTCCCTTCCGCCTCCACCAGGAACGCCACGCCCGCGTCGGTGGAGCGAAGGGTTCGGATGTGGACCCCCTGATATTCCGCTTCCCGGTCCGGCCCCAGGCGATGAAACGTCTCTTCCCGGACGCCCAGCTCCGCTTTTCGCTTGGCGGACACATGAATATCGTTGCCCAGCACATAATCCGCCCGGTCCCACCGGGCGCCGTAGGTAAAAATGGCCGGGTTGAAATGGTCGTGATGTGTGTGGCTGGCAAAGGCCACCAGGCCTTTGCCCTGTACCGGCTCCGGCAGGGTTCCCTGCCAATAGTCAAACAACAGGCACACCCGCTCCAGCTCCACCAAAAAGCCGCTGTGGCCCAAAAATGTCACATGCATACTCCTGCCTCCAATCTTTCCCCAAGTGTAGCATAAACGCAAAACATTGTAAACCAAAAACCTTACATAACGCCGTAGGGGCGACCCTTGCGGTCGCCCCTACGGCTTGGTTGCAAACGTGTAATTTCAAATTCGTCGCGAAGCGACACCTTCATTGTCAATTGTCAATTTAAAGATTGGTGTATCCCATCAGATACTCATCCACTTCTCTGGCCGCGGTTCTTCCTTCGGCGATGGCCCAGACCACCAGGGAGGGGCCGCGGCGCATGTCGCCGGCGGTGAAGACCCGGGGGACGTTGGTGGCGTGGCCGTCGGGGGCCGTGGCCGCCGTGCCGCGGTGGGACAGCTCCACGCCGAAGCTCTGGCACACCGCTTCCTCACAGCCGGAGAAGCCGCTGGCGATCAGCAGCAGGTCCGCCGGGATGGTCTCACCGCTGCCCTCCAGGACCCGCATCTTGCGGCCCTCCCAGCAGGTTTTGGCGGTGGTGACGGCGCAGAGCTTTCCCTCTCCGTCAGTCTGGACCGATTCCACCACGGTCTCATAGCGGCGGGGGCTTTGGCCGAACTTGGCCACGGCTTCCTCCTCGGCGTAGTCCTGGAAGGGAATCTCCACGCCCCAGAGGTTTTTCGACTGCTCCACAGCGGTCTTGGGCTTGCGGATCAGCTGGGTCACGGAGGCCGCGCCCTGGCGGATGGCCGTGGCCACACAGTCCGCGCTGGTATCGCCCGCGCCCACCACCACCACATGCTTTCCGGCGGCGGACAGGGGATTTCCCTCATGGAGATTCATCAGGCTCCGGGTGGCGGCCTTCAGATAGGGCAGGGCGTAGCTGACGCCGGGCAGGTCTCCCGCCTGCTCCAGGGGCCGGGGCTTCCCTGCCCCGCAGCAGAGCAGCACGCAGTCGAATTGGTCCAGAAGCTGCCGGGCCGCCTCCGGGGTGTTGACGTTGACGCCCACCCGGAACCGGACGCCCTCCCGGGCCATGAGATCGATGCGGCGGAGAATCACCCATTTGTCCAGCTTCATGTTGGGGATGCCGTACATCAGGAGGCCCCCCAGCCGGTCGTCCCGCTCGAATACCGTCACCGTATGGCCCCGGCGGTTCAGGAGGTCCGCCGCCGCCAGACCGGCGGGGCCGGAGCCGACGATGGCCACGGTTTTGTCGGAGCGCGCGGCGGGAATTCTGGGCTTGACCAATCCCTCGGCAAAGCCCTGCTCGATGATTTCCAGTTCATTCTCCCGCACCGTCACCGGCTGGCCGTGGAGGCCGCAGACGCAGGCCTTTTCGCAGAGGGCCGGGCAGACCCGGCCGGTGAACTCCGGGAAGTTGTTGGTCTTCAGCAGTCGGGACAGGGCGTGGCTGGGGTTGCCCTTGTAGGTCATGTCGTTCCACTCGGGAATCAGGTTGTGGAGGGGGCAGCCGTAGACCTTCCCCTCAAATTCCATGCCGGACTGGCAGAAGGGCACGCCGCAGTTCATGCACCGGGCCCCCTGCTCCTGCCGCTCTTCCAGAGAGAGGCGGCTGTGGAACTCCTGATAGTGTTCGATCCGCGCCAGCGGCTCCAAGGCAGGATTGACCTGCCGGGTATACTCCATAAATCCAGTGGGTTTTCCCATGTCGTTCCCCTCCTTATTTCGCCGTCATGGAATAGAAGGCCTCGATCTCCGCCTCGCCCCGCTCCATGCCCTTGGCCTCCATGGCGGAGATCAATTCCAGCATCCGGCGGTAGTCCTTGGCGATGACCTTCTTGAAGTTCGGCAGCCAGGCGTCCAGGTCGGCCAGGATGGTCTTGCCCACCTCCGAGCCGGTGACGGCCACATGCTCGGTGATCAGGGTTTTCAAAAGCTGCACGTCGTGCTTGGCGCTGACCTGGCTCATCTCCACCAGCTCTTTGTTGAGCCGCAGGTACAGATCGTGGCGGCAGTCCAGGACGTAGGCCACGCCGCCGGACATACCGGCCGCGAAGTTGTCGCCCACGTCGCCCAAAATCACCACGGTGCCGCCGGTCATGTACTCGCAGCCGTGGTTGCCCACGCCCTCCACCACGGCCATGGCCCCGGAGTTGCGGACGCAGAACCGCTCGCCCGCCACACCGGCCACAAAGGCCTTGCCGGAGGTGGCCCCGTAGAGGGCCACGTTGCCGATGATGACGTTTTCCGAGGCCTTGAATTGGGCGCACTTGGGCGGATAGACGATCAGGGTGCCGCCGGAGAGGCCCTTGCCGAAATAGTCGTTGCTGTCGCCCTCCAGCTCCAGGGTCAAGCCCTTGGGCACAAAGGCGCCGAAGGACTGTCCGCCGCCGCCGTTGGCTTTCACATGGTAGGTATTCTCCGGCAGGGAGTTGCCCCAGCGGCGGGTGATCTCGGCCCCGAACAGGGTGCCGAAGGCCCGGTCGGTGCTGGTGATGGGGACCTCCAGGGAGGCGGGCTTGCCCTGCTTCAAGGCCCGGCCCATTTTCTCCAGCAGGACCCGATGGTCCAGGGTCCGCTCCAGATGGAAGTCGTAGGCCATCTCCGGGCAGAAGCGGCCGTTGTGCGCTGCCACGGCGGCGGGATCCCCCAGGATGCCGGACAGGTCCACGGACTCGGCCCGCTTGCTGACGCTCTTGGCCCGGGTCCGCAGCAGATCCCGGCGGCCCACCAGCTCGTCCACGGACCTGAGCCCCAGGCGGGCCATAATCTCCCGCAGCTCCTGGGCCACATAGTACATGAAGTTCTCCACATACTCCGGCTTGCCTTGGAAGCACTTGCGGAGCTGGGGATTCTGGGTGGCGATACCGGCGGGACAGGTGTCCAGGTTGCAGACCCGCATCATGACGCAGCCCAGGGCGATCAGGGGGGCGGTGGCGAAGCCGAATTCCTCCGCGCCCAGCATGGCTCCGATGGCCACGTCCCGGCCGGTCATGAGCTTGCCGTCCACCTCCAGCACCACCTGCTGCCGCAGGCCGTTGGCCAGAAGGGCCTGATGGGCTTCCGCCAGGCCCAGCTCCCAGGGCAGGCCCGCGTTGTGGATGGAGGTTGTCGGGGCCGCGCCGGTGCCGCCGTCAAAGCCGGAGATCAGCACCACCTGGGCGCCCGCCTTGGCCACGCCGGCGGCGATGGTGCCGACGCCGTTCTCGGAAACCAGCTTCACGGAAATCCGGGCGTGGCAGTTGGCGTTTTTCAGATCGAAGATCAGCTGGGACAAATCCTCGATGGAATAGATGTCGTGATGGGGCGGCGGCGAGATCAAGGCAATCCCCGGGGTGGAATGGCGGGTCTTGGCGATCCAGGGATAGACCTTCTTCCCGGGCAGATGGCCGCCCTCGCCGGGCTTGGCGCCCTGCGCCATCTTGATCTGAATCTCCTGGGCAGAGGGCAGATACTCGGAGGTGACGCCGAAGCGGCCGGAGGCCACCTGCTTGATGGCGCTGCACCGGTCGGTCTTCAAGCGGGCCGGGTCCTCGCCGCCCTCGCCGGAGTTGGACTTGCCGCCGATGTGGTTCATGGCCAGGGCCAGGCACTCATGGGCCTCCTGGGAGATGGAGCCGTAGGACATTGCCCCGGTCTTGAACCGGCGGACGATCTGCTCCACCGGCTCCACCTGGTCCAGGGGGATGCCCTCCTCGGGATAACAGAATTCCAGCAGGCCCCTCAATGTGTGGGGCGTCTCGTTGTCTACCAGAGCCGTGTACTGCTTGAAGAGGCCGTAGTCGCCGCGGCGGACCGCCTGCTGCAGCAGGTAGACCACCTGGGGACTGTACATGTGGTCCTCCTTCTCCCGGCCGCAGCGCAGCCGGTGATAGCCCGCGCTGTCCAGGGTGGTGTCGGTCTCCATGCCCAGGGGATCAAAGGCGCGGCTGTGGTAGAACTCCACGCCCTCGGCGATTTCCTCCAGGCCCACGCCGCCGACGCGGCTGACGGTGTTGGTGAAATAATTGTCCACCACGTCCTGGCGGATGCCCACCACCTCGAAAATCTGGGCGCTCTCATAGGACTGGATGGTGGAGATGCCCATTTTGGAGGCGATCTTCACGATGCCGCTGAGGACCGCCTTGTTGTAGTCGTCCACGGCCACGGAATAGTCCTTGTCCAGCAAGCCCTCGTGAATCAGCTGCCGGATGCTGGCGTAGGCCAGATAGGGGTTGACGGCCCGGGCGCCGTAGCCCAGAAGGGTGGCGAAGTGGTGGACGTCTCTTGGCTCCGCGCTTTCGAGAATCACGGAGATGGCCGTCCGCTTCTTGGTGCGGATCAGATACTGCTCCAAGGCCGACACGGCCAGCAGAGACGGGATGGCCACATGGTTCTCGTCCACGCCCCGGTCCGACAGAATGATGATATTGGCCCCGCTGCGGTAAGCCCGGTCGCAGCTGACAAACAGATGGTCCAGGGCCTTTTTGAGGGAGGTGTTCTTATAATAGAGGATGGAAATGGTCGCCACATGGAAGCCCGGGGCGTCCATGTTCTTGATCTTCATCAGGTCCACATTGGTGAGAATGGGATTGTTGATCTGCAAGACCGTGCAGTTCTTCGGGTCGTCCTGGAGCAGGTTGCCGTCGGAGCCGAC
>CAMEIU010000008.1 GCA_945918815.1 uncultured Clostridia bacterium | reverse complement strand
CCGCGTCCGCCGCCGCCTTTGCCGCCGAACATGCCGCCCATGCCGCCGTAATTCGGCCCGTCCATGGTGATCTCCCCCAACACCGCCGCATCCGCCAGGGTTCCTTCCGCCGCATAGCCGTTTTCATCCCCGCCGGTCAAAGTCCCGGTGCAGATGGTATAAGTTCCGCCGTCCTCGATGCCCGGCGCGCTGACCACCAGATGGGAATAGGACTTGGACGGGGTGAAGGCCGCCAGAACCTGCCCGTCCTCACCGCACAGGGCCAGGGTCCGGCCGCCGGATTGAGGCTCCAGGGCTGTGGCAATGACGCCCTGGGTGGAATTGGGACCGAAGCTGGCCGCCATACCGCTGCTGCCCACGGCCATGACCACGCCGCCGGTGATGACGGCGTCGCTGGCATAGTCCAGAGCTCCGTTGCCGCTGTTGGTGGGTCCGTTGACCAGCAGCACGCCGCCGGTCATGGTCAGGCTGCCGTTGCTGTCCACACCGTCGCCTTCGGCGTCAATCCAGACATAGCCGTCGTGAATTTCCACGCCGGCCGTGCTGTCCGCCGCCATGCCGTTGCCGCCGGTGCTGCTGTCCGGCGCGCCTGCGCCGTTGATGCCGTCGTCCCGGGCCGTTAGATGCAGGTCGCCGCCGTTGACGGTCACGGTGGCGCCCTCCAGGGCCTCTTCACTGCCCAGAACCGTAATGCTGCCGCCGTCCACAGTCAAGGCCCGCGCCGCCTGGACGCCGTTGTCCCCGGCGTCGATGGTGATCTCGCCGGAGCGGACATAGACATAGCCCAGATCCGGGTCTTCTTCATTGGAGCTTTTCAGGCCGTCAGTGCCGGATGTGACGGTGATTTTCGCGTCGGCGATCATCAGACAGTCCTTCCCGTCCACGCCGGACTTGACGGCGGTGATGTCGTAGCTGCCGCCGGTGATCTCCAGGGTGTCCTTGGAGACGATGCCATGGGCGGCATTGCCCGTCACGGTCAGGCTGCCGGAGCCGGTCAGGACCAGGTCCGCCTTGGAGAAGATCACTCCGTCCACGGTGGAGCCGTCCACTGACAGCTCGTAGCCGCTGCCGTCCGCCAGCTTATTCTCCGAACCGTCCGCCAGAACCATGGTCACCCGCGCCGCCTGCTCCACCACCAAAGGGGCGGTGGAAGACGTCAGGTCCAGGCCGTCGAGAATCAGCGTCACTTCCCCGTCCTTCCCCGCCGCCACATAGAGCTGGCCGTCGGCGCACCGGCCGGAGACCCGGTAGGTTCCGGCCTTGGAGACCGTGACCTTGGTCTCGCTCTCGGAAAAGACGATTTCCTCCGCCGAATCCAGATCATACGCCGTGTCCGGCGCGGTAAACGCGTATTCCGGCGTCTGTACCGGCTCTGTTTCCGGCTCCGCGGTGTTCTGCTGTTGGCCGCAGGCCGTCAAAGCCAGCAGCAGGCACAGGCTGGCGGCTAAAATCCGCATTTTCATTTATAATGCCTCCCGTTCATCTTCGGCAATGCCGAGGCTGATTTCCAGATTGCCGTTCCGGCAGCGCAATGCGTCCAGGAACGCCTGCTCCTGGTCCGAATTTTTCAGAAACACACGATAGTGCAGCTTGTAGAGGCTGCCCATGTTGGAGGTCCGGGCGTTCAGCAGGCTGTGCGACGAAGTGTAGGTCTCAAACAGGTCGTCAAAGGCGTGGGCATAGTTCAGAGACTCCGGCACCGTGATACGCAGGTCCCGGCACAACGTCTGTTCCTCCGGCAGACGTACCCGGGACGCCAGGAGCATGACCAGGCAGACGATGACCGTAAACAGCACGGCGATGCCCACATAGCCCACCGCCGTGGCCAGACCGACGGCCATGGACAGGAACACCAGCAGAATTTCCCTGGCCGTGCCCGGCGCGGACCGGAAGCGAATCAGGCTGAAGGCCCCGGCCACCGCCAGACCGGTACCGATGGAGCCGTTGACCAGCATAATGACCGTCTGGACCACCGTGGGAAGCAGCAGCAGGGCCAGGAGAAGGCTCCTGGTACAGGGCCCCTGGCAGCGGGCGGTCAACGCCACCGCCAAGCCCAGGACCAACGCCGCGGCGGTACAGAGCAGATACTGGGCAGCCGTAAAGCTGCCGGTGAAGACAGGTTCAAAGAGAGCTGACATAGTGAATGCCTCCTTTTGATAAATATATTTGTTTGGAAAATTTGGATTTGACGATGTGATGTATCGCCAATGTAGGGCGCGGCGACCCGACGCGCCGTTGGGCAGTCGGAGCCGGGACGCAGCTGCGTACAGCGGCACGTCCAGTGGCCGTGCCCTACATAAAGCTGTACATCGTCAAATCCCAATTTTTCTATCAATCTATCGTCCCAGCCGGTTCCCACGCCTTCGCCAGATACCGGCAGTAGGCGGCGCCGTATTTGGAAAAGCTGACGGGGCGGGCCTGGCAGCGGTCCAGGGCGTCTGCCAGCCACAGGGGCATGGCGCCCAGCGCCTTGATCTCCAGGACGAACAGGTCGTCCGGCAGCAAGGCCTGGCCGTAGATTCCATGGCGCAGGTCCAGGTCTTCCCGGCGGAACAGGAGCCGGTCGTCAAAGGTCATGCGCAGGCCGCCGTTGCCGCAGTAGGCGTCCCGCTCGTAGGAGAGGAAGGCCCGGGGCTCCAGGTCGGGATAGATGCGAAACATCCAGTCGATCTCATGGAGGATCTGGCTCTGACTTCTGGAGCGGCCGCTTTCCAGGTATCGCTCCGCCTCGGCCAGGGGCAGGGCCTCCCGCCGCTTGTAGACCACGTCCTGGTACTTTTTCTTGACCTCCAGGAACACCTGGCTCTCCGACTCCGGCACGCCGTAGCTCCGCAGGCGGAGCTTCTCCTTGTAGACCGGCTTGTCCAGAGACGCCCGGACCAGGCGATAATCCGGCGTATCGAAATAGAGATTTAGGATGGAGCTGTGCCCGAACCGGTCCCGCGTCAGCCGCCCCCCGCCGCTTCCAGCAGGTCCCGCCGCTGGGCGCCGGTGATCAGGTACTTCTTCTCCGCCCGTTCAAAGACATATTCCAGGACGCCCATGGCGCGCCTCCTTGTCCCGTGGAATTTGCTATCCACATCCTACACGCGCGCCCTTAAAAAATCCCGGGATTTCACAAAAGGTTTACATTTTCAGGATAATTTGTATTGCGATTGTGCGCAGTATGCCGTAAAATGAAAGCAACCAACGCAAGGATGTGATTCCATGAAAGTATTGATTGTGGAAGACGAAGTACGGCTGGCCATGGCTTTGCAGCAGATTCTGACCGAGGCCGGCTACGAAGTACAGACCGTCTACCATGGTACCGACGGGCTCTGCGCCGCCATGCGGCAGGAGTACGATCTGATTCTGCTGGACGTGATGCTGCCGGGCAAGGATGGGTTTACCATCGCCGCGGAGCTGCGCCGCCAGCGGATCAAGACGCCCATTCTCATGCTGACCGCCAAGGACACGGTGCCGGACAAGGTGCTGGGTCTGGACGCCGGCGCAGACGACTATATGACCAAGCCCTTCGCCAACGAAGAGCTGCTGGCGCGGATCCGGGCTCTGACCCGCCGTCAGACCTCCGCCGTCCCGGAGGAGCTGTCCTTCGGCGACCTGACCTACCGCACCGGCAATGCCTCCCTGGTCTGCAACGGCAAGGAGGTCCGGCTGAACTACAAGGAATCCGAGATCATCAAGCTGCTGCTCTCCTATTCCCAGTTCATTCTCTCCAAGGATGAGATCATCTCCAAGGTCTGGGGCTACGACTCCGACACCTCTGACAACAATGTGGAAGCCTATATCTCCTTCCTGCGGAAGAAGCTCCATTTCCTGGACAGCCGGGTCTCCATTATCGCCATCAAGAAGCAGGGCTATAAGCTGGAGTACAACCCATGCTGAAAAAGCTGCGGCGGAAGATCATCCTCATCAACATGGGCTTGGTGAGCTTCGTTCTGCTGGCCGCCCTGACGGTGATCTGCCTGCAAATCAACCGCAGCAACACGGAAAACCTGTACAACGGCCTGCAGCAGGCCATTGACTTCGCCATGAAGCCGGAGGGGGCCACCATGACCCTGGGCAGCCATCCCAAAGGCGAAGGGGCGCTGCCGGTGCCGCAGACGCCGAACGTGGTGGTGGAGGTGTCCAGCAGCGGCGTGCTGACCGTCGTGGAGGAAAACGGGGTCAGCTTCTCCGAAGATCTGCTGCAAAAGAGCGTCGCCATGGTCCTGGCGTCGCCGGAGCATTACGGCAAGCTGTCGGGGCAGAATCTGGTCTTTTTCCAAAAGGAGTTCCGCGGGCAGACCATTCTGGCCCTGGGCGACGCTTCATCCAACAATGCCTCCATGCGAAACACGATTCTGGCCTGTCTGGCTCTGTTCTTCGGCGGCACGCTGGTGTTCTTTTTCATCAGCCTCGGCCTGTCCTCCATGGCCGTAAGGCCCATCGAAACGGCCTGGCAGAAGCAGGAGCAGTTCGTGGCCGACGCCTCCCACGAGCTGAAAACGCCGCTGACGGTGATCATTGCCAACAACAACATCGTCACCGCCCATAAGGACGAGACGGTGGCCCAGCAGAGCCAATGGCTGCGCTCCACCGCCGAGGAAGCGGAGACCATGCGCCAGCTCATCGACCAGATGCTGATGCTGGCCAAATCCGACGGCGGCGGACTGGTGGTCCAGCGGTGTCCGGTGGAACTGTCCAATTTGGTGGAGGAGCAGCTGCTCTATCTGGAGCCGGTGGCCTATGAACGGAATGTGCGTCTGGACGCCGCGCTGGCCCCCAACGTCACCCTGGACAGCGACCCGGCCCTGCTGCAGCATCTCGTCGCCATTCTGGTGGAAAACGCCACGAAATACAGCCCGCCGGGGGAAGCTGTCTCCATCCGGCTGACCAAGGGCCACAGCATCCGGCTGTCAGTCCACAATTTCGGCCCGGCCATCCCGGAGGAAGACCTGCCCCATATTTTCGACCGGTTCTTCCGCTCCGATAAGGCCCGCTCCAGTAGCGGCTACGGCCTCGGCCTCGCCATCGCCCGCTCCATTACCGGCAACCTCCGCGGCAAACTGTCCGTAGAAAGCAGCGAGGAAACCGGCACCACCTTCACGGTGGAATTCAGAACGTAATATCGCAGATTGAGAAATACCCGTTTCCACGATTTTATACGGTTGGACCGGCATTTGGCTTTGTACAAACGAAGCGCGGGACAAAACCTGACGTCTGCTTCAAACCGGTAACCATACGCGTTCCACGGCGGACAAAAGCGCCGCGCCCGGAGGATCGGGCGCGGCGCAAGGATACGATATAAATAGATTATCCTTCCAGAAAGCGGTGGATGATGGCAGCGACCTGGGCGCGGGTGGCGTTGGCCTGGGGCAGGAGCTTGCCGCCGGCGCCGTTGGCCAATCCCTGGCCGATAGCCCAGTTCAGGGCCGGGACGGCGTAGGAGGACACCTGGTCTGCGTCCGCAAAGCCGGTCAGATTCTCCGCCAGGGTCACGGCGAAGCCGTGACGGGTGCGGTGGAAAAGGGTTACGTATTTGCCGGTAGTCCCTGCAAAATGAAGCATCCCCCAGCACGCCTCATCAGTCGCCCTTAAGGGCGACGGCTTCCCCTCGAGGGGAAGCCATAGGCGCTCCCGCGCCAGTGCTGCAACTCCCACTTTCCCATGCAATTGGCGTTGCTTATTTCCGAACTGCCTTTCGGATCAGCGGAACGATGATTGCCGCCAGGATGCCGCCGATGAGGGCAGTGATCAGCTGGGGGGTGGAGAAGGTCGCGGACAGGGCCGCCGCTTTCTCGGCGGGTACGCCCAGGGTGGGCACAATCAGCTTTACCACCACCAGATAGAGGGCGGCGAACTTGGCCAGGGCGGCCACAATGACCGCCGGGAACATATCGGCCTTGGGCAGCTTGGCCCGCAGGACCTTGGCCAGGACCGCAATCAGGGCCACATAGACCAGATTGCCCAGGGCAATGCCCGGCACCACCAAAATCGGGCTCTGGGCAATGCCCAGCAGATAGGCCAGGAACGGCGAGACGATGGCGACCACCGTGCCGCTGCCGAAGCCCAGAACACCGGCGCAGACCGCCAGCAGCAGATTGACGCAGGAGCCGGTCACCAGCTGGCCGCCGGCCTTGGTCACCGCCTGGACCGCCACCAACAGCGCCAGGGCCACCGCTGTCCGCGCCAGCCATTGAACGGATATATGCATACAAGATTCTCCCTTTCTCATCCATTAGATATCGCTAACATTGTAAACAGAAATGTGCCGTTTGTCAACCACGGCAAAACTCTCCCTTGACAGAATTCGATTTTTCCGCTACTATGAGCACAGGGCTTCCGCGACTGACGGAAACGTGGCGTACCACGGGGGAACGGGAGCTGATATGTGCCGACCGTCTGGGCAGTTCTATTGATTCAATAGGACTGCCCTTATTTTTATGTTGAGGTGAAGGACATGGACATTTACAAGCTTCGGGACGCCGCCGGATATCTTGGCGGCAACGAGTACCCCGGCCGGGGCGTGCTTTTGGGAACCAGCCCCAGCGGAAGGGCCGCGCTGGCCTATTTTATCATGGGCCGCAGCGAGAACAGCCGCAACCGGATTTTCACGGAGGCAGGCCAGGATGTGATCATCCATCCCTATGACGAGAGCAAGGTGGAGGACCCGTCCCTGATCATCTACGCGCCCATCCGCGTGGTGGGCAACGAAGTCATCGTCACCAACGGCGATCAGACCGACACCGTCCGGGACCATCTTCTGGCCGGCGGCAGCTTCCGGTCCGCCCTGGAGACCCGCTGCTTTGAGCCGGACCGCCCCAACTTCACCCCGCGCATCAGCGGCATTCTGCACCTGGGCCGGACGGATTTCACCTACGAACTGAGCATTTTGAAGAGCGTGGACGCCGAAGGCTCCGACTGCTGCCGCTACTATTATACTTATCCCGCCAAGGCCGGTCTGGGCCACCTGATCCACACCTATGAGGAAAACGGCAATCCCATTCCCACCTTCCAGGGCGAGCCCCGCCGCATGGCCGTGCCGGAGGACATTGACGCCTTCACCGAGACTCTCTGGACCAGCCTCAATGAAAATAATAAGATCTCCCTCTACGTTCGCTACCTGGACCCCGTCACCGGCCAGAGCGAAAGCCGGATGATCAACAAGCACGGCTGAAATCCGCACGCACCCTTGTAGGGCGCGACGACCCGGCGCGCCGCTTTAGGCACCGTTTCACGGAACACGACTGCCAGCACGGGCCGCCGAGGTCGTCGGCCCCTACAGGCCCATCCAAAATCAGGAAAGGATCGATTCAAATGCAGGAATTTGAGCTGAAATACGGCTGCAATCCCAATCAGAAGTCCGCAAAAATTTATATGGCGGACGGCTCCGAGCTGCCCATCCAGATTCTCAACGGCCGTCCCGGCTACATCAACTTCCTCGACGCCTTCAACAGCTATCAGCTGGTGAAGGAACTGAAGGAGGCCACCGGCATGGTCTGTGCCACCTCCTTCAAGCACGTCAGCCCCACCTCCGCCGCCCTGGGCCGTCCCCTTTCCCCGGAACTGAAACAGGCCTGCTTTGTGGACGACGTGGAAGGTCTCGACGACTCTCCCCTGGCCTGCGCCTATGCCCGGGCCAGAGGCACCGACCGCATGTCCTCCTTCGGCGACTGGGTGGCCCTCAGCGACGTCTGCGACGCCACCACCGCACGGCTCATTCAGCGGGAGGTCTCCGACGGCGTCATCGCCCCGGGCTACACCGACGAGGCCCTGGCCATCCTCAAGACCAAGCGCAAGGGCAACTATAACATCGTCGCCATCGACCCCAACTACGTCCCCGATCCCCAGGAGACCAAGCAGGTCTACGGCGTCACCTTCCAGCAGGGCCGCAACAACTTCCGCATCGACGAGGCGCTGCTCTCCAATGTGGTCACCGAGAGCAAGGACCTGGCCAGAGAGGACAAGCTGAACCTCCTGGTGGCCCTGATCACCTTGAAATACACCCAGTCCAACTCCGTCTGCTACGCCGCCGACGGACAGGCCATCGCCGCGGGCGCAGGCCAGCAGTCCCGCATTCACTGCACCCGCCTGGCCGGCAACAAGGCCGACCTGTGGCACCTGCGGCAGCATCCCAAGGTTTTGAACCTGCCCTTCCTGCCCACCCTGGGCCGCCCCGACCGGGACAACGCCATCGACGTGTATCTCAGCGAGGACTATGAGGACGTCACCGGCGACGGCAACTGGCAGCGGCTCTTCACCGAGCAGCCCGCCCCCTTCCCCCGCGCCGCCCAGCGGGCCTATCTGGCCAGCCTCAAGGGCGTGGCCCTGGGCAGCGACGCCTTCTTCCCCTTCCCCGACAACATCGAGCGGGCGGCCAAGAGCGGCGTCACCGTCATCGCCCAGCCCGGCGGCTCCGTCCGGGACGATCTGGTCATCGACTGCTGCAACAAGCACCACATGACCATGGCCTTCACCGGCATGCGTCTGTTCCACCACTGATCCGGGCAGAATCACACCCTCGCGCCGAGCGAGGGTGTTTCTTTGATTTCAGAGGAACCACGCGGCCAGCCATTGGGCCCAGCGGAGCCAAATGGGGACCTGCTCGTCCAGAATGGCCAGGACCTCCAACCGCTGCCGGTCCGTCAACGGCTCCAGAGACTGGTTGCATGGGGTAATTTCCCCCGAAAAAAGGCCCTCTTGCCCCATGTGGGCGGCTGATAGCCGCCCACATGGGGGGCATGAGGGCCTGATTCTATTCTTAGAGTGTTCCCGGTGTTCTGGGGATGTAGGTTCCTTCGGGGCCGGTCAGAATCGTCCCCTGGTCCACGGCCAGCTTGCCCCGCAGGTACACCTGCTCAATGACGCCCTGGGTCTCCAGGCCTTCATAGGGGCAGTAGTCCACATTGGCGGCCTGATCCGCGGCGGTCAGGAGGCCGGTCTTCGTCGGATCGATGACCACGATATCCGCGTCGCTGCCCGCGGCCAGGACGCCCTTTCTCGGGTAGGCCCCGTAGAGCTTCGCCGGGTTCTCCGACAGGAGCCTGCACATCTGCGCCTCGGAGATGCGGCCCTTGGCCACGCCCTCGGACCAGATCAGAATTCCCCGGCTCTCCACGCCGGGCAGGCCGCCGGGAATCTTGGTGAAATCACCCTTCCCCGCGTCCTTCTGGGTCAGGGTAAAGCTGCAATGGTCCGTGGAGATGGTCTGCACGGTCCCGTCAGCCAACGCGGCCCACAGGGCGTGCTGGTCCGCCTCCGTGCGGAGGGGCGGGGCGCAGACGTAGCGGGCGGAGGCGGAGTAGTCCTCCTGGAAGTAGCGGCTCTCGTCCAGCAGCAGATAGTGGGGACAGGTCTCCACATAGACGGTCTGGCCCCGCTCCCGGGCGGCCCGGACCTCCGCCAACGCCTCCTTGGTGGACAGGTGGACGATGACCACGGGCACGTTTGCCACCTGGGCCATGCGCAGCAGGCTGGCCACGGCCTCGGCCTCCAGGGCGTTGGGCCGAGTGACGGGATGGCTGGCCGGGCCGGTCTCTCCTGCGGCCTTCTTCTGGGCGATCAGGGCGTCGATGACGCCGGCGTTCTCACAGTGGACCCCGGCAATGGCCCCGTATTTTCCCAGCTCCTCCAGGGCCAAAAACAGGTCCCGGTCACCGATCATCATGGCGGGATAGGTCATGTACATTTTGAAGGACGGAATGCCCGCCGCCAGCATGTCGGGAATCTCTGCCCGGATGTTCTCGTTCCAGTCGTCGATGGTCATGTGGAACCCATAGTCGCAGGAGGATTTTCCGTCGGCCTTTTCATGCCACAGCTTGAGGCCGTAGGCCAGGGTCTCTCCCTTGTTGGGGCAGGCGAAGTCGATGACCAGGGTGGTGCCGCCCCGCAGGGCCGCCCGGGTGCCCGTGGCAAAATCGTCCGCCGTCGTGGTGTTGCACACGTCCAGATCGAAATGGGTGTGGGCGTCGATGAAGCCGGGGAACAGCACCTTCCCGGTCACGTCCACGGTTTTTGCGTCGGGACAGGTCAGGTCCTTCCCCACCTGGGCGATGGTCTCGCCGTCCACCAGCAAGTCCAGAATCTCCGCCCCCTGCCCGGACACTACCGTTCCGCCTTTTAACAGCAGTTTCATAAATTTCACTCCTTTTTATATGTATGAATTGACAATTGCTCTACAATCCCATTTTATATACTATTTATTATATCACAGTTCATTCCATCTGGGAATATGGGTTTCCCCTGTTGCAAAAATTCTGCTTTCCTGTTAGAATAGCCCCTGAAACGAGGCGAAGAAACATGCATGCAGAAAAAATCCGGCCGTTCAGCAGCCGGGCACTGATCCAGCTGCTGATCCCGTTGGTGATCGAGCAATTTCTGGCTGTGGCGGTCGGTCTGGCGGACTCTCTGATGGTCGCCAGCGTCGGCGAGGCGGCGGTGTCCTCCGTATCCCTGGTGGACACGGTCAACGTGCTGCTGGTCAACACCTTTTCCGCTCTGGCCACCGGCGGCGCCATCGTCACCGGGCAATACCTGGGAAACCGGGCCATGGACGACGCCCAGCGGTCCGCCGAGCAGCTTTTGATCTTCATGGGCGTGCTGTCTCTGGTGGTCACAGCGGCCATGTACGCCCTGCGCTATTTTATCATCCATGTGCTTTTCGGCGCGGTGGACCCGGAAGTGGCCGCCGACGCGGAGATCTACTTCAACATTGTGGAGCTGTCCATTCCCTTCCTGGCGATTTACAGCGCAGGCGCGGCCCTGTTCCGGGTCATGGGCGACAGCAAGACCTCCATGCGCATCTCCCTCTACATGAACCTGATCAACGTCCTCGGCAATGCCCTGCTGATCTTCGGCTTCCATTGGCGGGTGGCCGGCGTGGCGGTTCCCACCCTGGCCTCCCGCGTCTTCGCCGCCGCGGCGGTGCTTCTGCTGCTGCGCAATGAGAAGCTGCCCATTCGCCTGTCCCGGAGATTCCGATTGTTCTACGACGCCAAGGCCATCCGAAACATCGTCCGCACCGGCGTGCCCAACGGCATTGAGGGCAGCCTGTTCCAGCTGGGCAAAATCCTGCTGCTCAGCGTGGTGTCCGGCTTCGGCACCGCCTCCATCACCGCCAACGCCATCGGCAACACCATCGGCTCCTTCCAGGTTCTGGCAGGAAATGCCATCGGCATGGGTCTGATCACCGTGGTCAGCCAGTGCGTCGGGCGGCAGGATTACGACGACGTGGACTACTATACCAAAAAGCTCCTGATCTTCACCTATCTTGCCATGTGGATCACCAATATCGCCATTCTGGCCGCCACGCCGCTGATTTTGCGGGTCTATAACGTCTCCCCGGAGGCCCAGGATCTGGCTTCCAAGATCATCTGGATGCACGGCGTCATGGGTATGATTTTCTGGCCCATGTCCTTCACCTTCCCCCAGACCCTTCGGGCGGCCGGCGACACCCGCTTCGCCATGATCGCCGCCGTGGTCTCCATGTGGCTGTTCCGCCTGGTGCTCGGCGCGCTGCTGGCAACCAGGGGCGGCTACGGCGTCCTCGGCATCTGGATGGCCATGTTCGTGGACTGGTTTGTGCGCATCGCCTGCTTTGTCTGGCGGTACCACAGCGGGAAGTGGAAAAATATGGCAGTTCCGCAATGATCGGGAGGGATTTATGATGAAACCGATGAAAAAACGCGCGCTGGCGGCCCTTTTGGCCATGCTGCTGTGAGCTTCCTGCGCCGCCTGCGGCAGTCCTGAGACGGAAGCCACGCCGGTGGAAGAAGTCATTCCAGAGGAAGCCGCCCCGGCCTTGGATGCCTGGCTGTCCCGGCCCTTGCACGTGCCGGACGACAAATACCGGACGTACTACGAGGTCTTCGTCTACTCTTTCTATGACAGCGACGGCGTCGTCGCCGGTGTGCTCAATGGCAGCCGCAAGGCCACGGCGGAGGAGCAGGCCCTGTATGCCTCCTGCAATCCCGACTATATCAACGCCCCATCTACACCAACCACGACCTGGGCCGCACCGCCGGTTACTACGCCGGAGACAGCAGCGAGGCACAGGCCAAAATGGGCAACGCCATGAACCTGCTCATGAGCGGCAACGTGCTCCTCTGCTACGGCGAGGAGCTGGACATGAAGGGCTCCGGCGCCGATGAATTTGACGATGGGATGTATCGCCCATGCAGGGCGCGGGAAGGTGAATTGCCCGAAGGGCAAGAGAGGCCGGTCTGGACCGCGACCCGACGCGCCGTTTGGCAGTTGGTTCCAGGATGCAGCTGCCTGCATACGGCACGTCCAGTGGCCGTGCCCTACAAAAAGCGGTACATCAACAAATCCCAATTTCCCGGTTTGCCGGGGAAGCGGATTTTTACAAATATAAAGCGAGGTTTTTATGAAATTATCTGAACTGCGTACCGGCGACAGCTTCACCGGGTTTTACATTCTGAGAAACGTATTCAACAAAACCGCCTCCAGCGGAAAGCCCTTCCTGTCTGCGGCTTTGGCCGACGCCTCTGCCATGGTGGAGGCCAAGGCTTGGGACTATCCCGGTCCTCTGGGCCCTGCCGATGAGGGGAAGGTGGTCAAGGTCCAGGGCGTTATGCAGGAGTTCAAAAACGCGCCCCAGATTCGGATCGACAAAATCCGCCTGGCCGCGCCCCAGGACCGCTATGATCTGGCGGATCTGGTGCCCACGGCCCCCATGGACCTGGACGCCGCCTACCGGCGGGTGGAATCGCTGGTGGATTCCATGGAGGACCCGGCCTACAAAGCGGTCTGCCTGGAGCTGCTGCGCCGCCATGGGCCGGCCTTCCAGCGGTTCCCGGCGGCCAAGAGCGTCCACCACGGCTTTGTCGGCGGCCTTCTGATGCACACGGCCTATATGCTGGAGATTGCGGAATTTCTGGCGGGGCTTTACCGGGACGTGGTGCAGCGGGACCTGCTGCTGGCGGGTACCCTGCTCCACGACATCGCCAAGCTGGAGGAATTCACCACCTCCCAGCTGGGCCTGGTGACGGAGTATTCCACCAAGGGCCAGCTGCTGGGCCATCTGGTCATGGGCGCCCAGGAGGTGGCGGAGGTCTCCAGGGAGTTGCATATCCCCGAGGAAAAGTCCGTGCTGCTCCAGCACCTGCTCCTGAGCCACCACGGCCAGCCGGAATTCGGGGCGGCGGTGGTCCCCATGTGCGCCGAGGCGGAGCTGCTCAGCTACATCGACATCATCGACAGCCGCATGGAAATCTACCGGGAAAATTTTGAAAAGATCCCTGTGGGAGAGTTCTCCCAGCGGATCTTTGCCTTGGAAAAACGAATTTATCATCACCCATAGTCGAAAAAACCTCGCGCCCCATGCGGGCGGCTGATAGCCGCCCCTGCAGGGGGCACGAGGGCTTTCTTCTTAATTGAACGCCTTGTCGTCGAAGGTGATGACCGTATAATACTTGCTGTCCTCAAACTGGACCCGCTGGTCGATGAGCTGTTTCAGCTCGTCCCGGCGGCTGTCCATTTCAAAGGGAAGCACCAGGTCGAAGATCAGATTGGTGTGCTTCGGGCCGCGGACCATGCGGAAATCATGGATGCTCAGACGGGGATCGATGGAGGCCACCTCATTGGCCACCAGCTTTCGCATCCGGTTCAATTCCTCATCGTCGGTGACCACCGGATCGTAGTGGATGACCAATTGCAGATTGTGCTTCTGGGCGAAGTCCCGCTCGATGTCGTCGATGAGATCATGACAGGCCAAGGGGTCCTCCCGGCTGTCCATTTCCACATGGACGCTGGCGAACCGGCGTCCCGGGCCGTAGTCATGCACCACGAGATCGTGGATTCCCATAATTTTATCATAGGACAAAATCTCGTTTCCGATCTCCTGCACCAATTCCGGGTCCGTCGCCGCGCCCAGCAGCGGGTCCACGGTCTCCTTGATGAGGGACACGCCGCTGTAGAGGATGAACAGGGCCACGGCCAGACCGGCGTAGCCGTCGATGGACCAGTTGGTGAATTTCCCCACCAGGCCCGCCGCCAGAACCGCCGCCGTGGAAATCACGTCGTTGCGGCTGTCCGCCGCCGTGGCCTCCAGGGTGGCGGAATCGATTTTCTTTCCAAGGGTCCGGCTGAACGCGGCCATCCAGAGCTTCACCAGAATGGATGCGACCAGGATGCCCGCCGTCAGCCAGGTGAAGGCCACGACCTCCGGGTGCAGGATTTTGTCCACAGAGCTCTTTACCAGCTCCACGCCGATGAGCAGGATCATGACCGCCACCACCAGGCCCGACAGATACTCAATCCGGGCGTGGCCGAAGGGATGGTCGCTGTCCGCCGGTTTCTCCGCCAGCTTGAAGCCAAGCAGGGTCACCACGGAGCTGGACGCGTCGGACAGGTTGTTGACGGCATCCGCCATGACCGACACGCTGCCGGAAATCAGGCCCGCCAGCAGCTTGCCCGCAAACAGCAATACATTGCAAATAATACCAACCAGGCCCGCCAGCTTTCCATAGGCCGACCGGACCGACGGATCCTCCACCTGATCCGAATTCCTGACGAACAGCTTGAGCAGCAGTCCCGTCATATCAATTCCTCCCTCAATGCGCAGATTGTTCCATTTATTATATTCCGATTGGGCGGACAATGCAACCGAAAAAACACTTCTTTCATTGACCAATGAAGCAGAACATGATAAAATAGCAAAAGGAACCGCAAAATACCTTTTGAAAGGAAGAGGCTTATGGGAACCTATCGTATTTTAACCGATTCCAGCTGTGACCTGACCCAGGAGATGGCGGATGCGCTTGAGCTGGCCGTCACACCCTTGACGCTGAACTATAACGGAAACGAATACCCCAACTATCTGGACTACCGCGCCCTGGACATCAAGGAGGTCTATGCCGGACTGCGGGCCGGCGTCGCCACCAGCACCACCGCCGCCAATCCCGCCTCCTGGCGGGCCATTGCCGAGCCGGTGCTGCAGCAGGGCGAGGACGTGCTGATTCTGGCCTTTTCCTCCGGCCTCAGCACCACCTTCAACGCCGCCTACATGGCCGCCCAGGAGCTGCTGGAGCAGTACCCGGAGCGGAAGGTTTATGTGGTGGACACGCTCTGCGCCTCTCTGGGCCAGGGCCTGCTGGTCTGGCTGGTGGCCAAGAAGCGTCTGGAAGGCGCGACGCTGGAGGAAGCCCGGGACTTCGCCGAGGCCAACAAGCTCCATCTGTGCCACTGGTTCACGGTGGACGATCTCTACTTCCTGAAGCGGGGCGGCCGCATCTCCGGCGCCACCGCCGTCATGGGCAGCCTGCTGCAAATCAAGCCGGTCATGCATGTGGACAACGAAGGCCATCTGGTGGCCGTGTCCAAGGCCCGCGGCCGGAAGGCCTCCATCCGCGCCATGGCCGCCAAGGTCGGTGAGACCGCCATCGAGCCGGAAAAACAGACCATGTTCATCTGCCACGGCGACTGCATCGAGGATGCGGAATACCTGGCCAGCCTGGTGAAGGAGCAGTACCATGTGCCGGAGATTCACATCAACTACACTGGCCCGGTCATCGGCTCCCACTCCGGCCCCGGCACCTTGGCGTTGTTCTTCCTGGGAACGGAACGGTAACAGAATACGGACGCAGCGGCAGGGCCTGGCCCTGCCGCTTTGTAATGGAATGGGGCCCATGAAATAATCCTTCATCTCCGGCGCAAAGCTGGATTATGATGATCGGTTTTCATACGGGGTCCTCCCTGACACGGTCATTGTTGCGAAAGAGGACGCAGGCGGCTGATAGCCACACAATGACAGACTGTTTCCCGATCGATCAAAAAAGGACTGGTCCTTGAACGGATCAGTCCTTTTTGGCTGTTTTTTTACTTTTTCAGCTTGTTGTCCACAACGTCCTTCAGGAGGGCGGCGAACTGGTCAAAGGTCATGGCGCCCAGGTCGCCTTCGGCGCGGTGACGGACGGAAACCGTGTTGTTCTCCATATCCCGGTCGCCAACCACCAGCATATAGGGCACCTTCTCCAGCTGGGCCTCGCGGATCTTCTTGCCGATCTTCTCGTTGCGGTAGTCCACTTCCACCCGGTAGCCCTGGGCGGAGAGCTTCTTGGCCAGCTCGCAGCAGTAGTCCCCGGCCCGGTCGGTGACGGGCAGGAAGCGGACCTGCTCCGGGGCCATCCAGGTGGGCAGGGCGCCGGCGTACTTCTCGATGAGGTAGGCCAGGGTCCGCTCATAGCAGCCAAGGGAGGTGCGGTGAATGATATAGGGACGGGTCTTCTTGCCGTCCTTGTCGGTGTACTCCATATCGAACTGCTCGGCCAGCAGCTGGTCCACCTGAATGGTGACGATGGTGTCTTCCTTGCCGAACACGTTCTTGTACTGGATGTCCAGCTTGGGGCCGTAGAAGGCGGCCTCGTCGATGCCGATGGAGTAGTCCACCTCCAGATCCTTCAGGATGCGCTCCATGGTGGACTGGGCATGATCCCATTGCTCGGCGGTACCCTCATACTTATTGTTGGGGTTGGCGGGATCCCACTGGGAGAAGCGGAAGGTGCACTTGTCCAGCATGCCCACGGTGCCAAGGAAGTATTTGGCCAGGGCCAGACAGCCCTTGAACTCCTCCTCCAGCTGGTCGGGACGCAGCACCAGATGGCCCTCGGAGATGGTGAACTGGCGGACGCGGATCAGGCCGTGCATCTCGCCGGAATCCTCGTTGCGGAACAGGGTGGACGTCTCGCCCAGCCGCATAGGCAGGTCACGGTAAGAGCGCTGGCGGTTCAGATAGACCTGGTACTGGAAGGGGCAGGTCATGGGACGCAGGGCGAAGCACTCCTTGGTCTCGTCGTTGGGATCGCCCAGGACGAACATGCCGTCCAGATAGTGGTCCCAGTGGCCGGAGATCTTATAGAGGTCGCTCTTGGCCATCAAGGGCGTCTTGGTCAGAAGATAGCCGCGCTTCTGCTCTTCATCCTCCACCCAGCGCTGGAGGACCTGGATGGTCCGGGCGCCCTTGGGCAGCAGGATGGGCAGGCCCTGGCCGATGACGTCCACGGTGGTGAAGTATTCCAGCTCCCGGCCCAGCTTGTTGTGGTCCCGCTTCAGCGCCTCGGCCTGCTTCTCCAGATACGCGTCCAGCTCTTCCTTCTTGGGGAAGGCCACGCCGTAGATTCTCTGGAGCATCTTGCGGTTGGAATCGCCGCGCCAGTAGGCGCCGCAGCACTGGGTCAGCTTGATGGCGTTGCCCTTGATGCGGCCGGTGGAATCCAGGTGGGGACCGGCGCACAGGTCGGTGAATTCGCCCTGGGTATAGAAGGAGATGACGGCGTCCTCGGGCAGGTCGTTGATCAGCTCCACCTTATAGGGCTCGCCCTTTTCCTCCATATACTTGACAGCCTCTTCCCGGGGCAGCTCGAACCGCTCCAGCTTCAGCTTTTCCTTGCAGATCTTCCGCATTTCGGCCTCGATTTTCTCCAGATCCTCCTGGGTGAAGGTCTCCTCGCTGTCCAGGTCATAGTAGAAGCCGTTGTCGATGGCCGGGCCGATGGCCAGCTTGGTGTTGGGCCACAGACGCTTCACGGCCTGGGCCAGCACATGGGAGCAGGTGTGCCAATAGGTTTTCCGGTACTGCTCGTTTTCAAAGGTGTACAGATTTTCTTCGCTCATGGTTTGCCTCCTGTTTTTCTGGGGCGGATAAAAATAAAATCCCACCCCTGATGATTTCAGGGGTGGGATACAAGCCTGTATTCCACGGTTCCACCCTGCTTGCAGTTCTGAAAAACTGCCGCTCGACGCCTCTGTAACGGGAGGACCCGTCGCCTCTTCTTTCGAGGCGCGGCTCGGAAGTGGTAAGCGCAGTCCCCCTTGGCAAACCCTCTCGCAGCCTCTGAAGGGTTCTCTCTGGTCCGGTTTGACCGCCTCATGTCTTCGTCTCAGCCTATTTATCGACATTACTATAGCACGTTTTTTGGCCTTTGTCAAATAATTTTCATTTTGTAACATTATGTGAACCATTTTGTAACTTTCGACCAGATATTGTGTTTGAATATTCGTTTTTTTTCGCAGATATGGTGGAATTCTTCGTTCGTCAGATTATTTGTAAACCTGTAAAAAGTTGTCGAAACCTCTATGTTTTCGCCTAACGCTTGACTTTTTTTATTTTTTTGTTATAATAGCTATCGTCGGGAGCATACATATATCCTGTAACCATTTTGTAATAACTTGATACCAATTAGAATCTCACTTCACTTTCCAGTAAAGGAGGTATTCTGATGCGCTCTGTCAAACGTTTTGCCTTGGGAGAATCCACCATGGACACGGTGTTCCGCGTCCTGGCCATTGCAATTTTGGTCTCCGTTCTGGCATTGTATTTCTGCCTTCCCGCTCTGGCACAGACCAAATACGTCATCACCGACGGCGACAATGTGATCGTGTGTATGTCCAGCAGCAGCGACCCGCAGGTGGTCATCCAGGAGGCAGGTCTGGAGCTTGGCGAATCAGACACCTATACCACCCAGCGGAATGATGGGATCTCTGAAATTCATATCAACCGTATTCAGATGATCGCGGTCCATGAAGGCGGCCAGATGACGGTGGTCGGTTCCTACGGCGGAACCGTGGCCGATGTGCTGGCCTCTCTGGATATGACCCTGGGTCCTTCTGATGTGCTGTCCTGCAGTCTGGACAGCGAAACCTACGACGGCATGGCCATCTGGATCACCCGGGTCCAGGTGGAAACCCTGGAGTACGACGAAATTGTCCCCCACGGCGCGAAGGTCTACGAAGATGATTCCCTGGGCGCCGGCGAGGAGCTGGTCTTGGTGGAAGGCACCGACGGATTGGTGCATCTCACGGTCCAGATCACCTATGAGGACGGCGTAGAGACCGGCCGGACGGTCCTCTCCGAACAGGTCGTGGTCTCCCCTACGGATTCCCTGATTCTCCAGGGCATGGACCGGTCCGTCAAGGAGCAGGAACACAGCGGCAACGAGGATTACCGCCAGTCCCACACCTCCCAGAGAACCTACGTCTCCGCATCCGCGGATCCCCAGTCCGTCCCGTCCCCTGCCTGCATTCCCGGCACCAACCAGACCTATACGGATCTGCTCTATTGCACCGCCACCGCTTATACCTGTGAAGGGGAAAGCGGCATCACCGCCATCGGCACCGTCGCCCGGGTGGGCGCCATCGCCGTGGATCCTGACGTCATCCCCCTGGGGACCAGAATGTACATTGTCTCCGCCGACGGCGCCTATGTCTACGGCTACTGCGTGGCGGAAGACACCGGCGGCGCCATCCAGGGCAACGCCGTGGACCTGTACTTCAACGACTATGAGACCTGCATGGAATTCGGAAGAAGAAGTGTCGTGGTCTATATTCTTGGATAACGCACCTGACCCAAAAGAGGGCTGCCAACCAAAGGTGCCTCCCGATAAGAAAACATCGCGGGGCAAGAGAGAAACGGTATAGCTTCGGCTATGCCGTTTTTCTCATTCTTGCCTTGATGAAGTGACTTTGGATACTTCCAGAGCTCCAATGCCCTTATAGTAGATGTCAATTTCCTGGGTGCGGTTCTTGCCCTTCGGATCGCTGGCAGCATGGACAACAATCTTCTCGACAAACTCATGCAAGATACATGGGGTCAATTCGGGAATTTCTGTATACCGTTCTACAACGGAGAGAAACCTTTCCACATTGGCGCTTTTGCGTTCCTCTGCCTCGATTTCATCCCGGAGGGAAATCGCTACATCTTGAAGCTGATGCTGCTCTTTCTCATAGTCAGTGGAGAGCTTTTGAAAACGCTCGTCAGAAAGTTTTCCCGAAATGGTATCTTCATAGAGCCGCTTAAAAATGGTGTCCAGTTCTGCAATCCGCTTTTCAGCATCAGCCAGTGTTTTCTTCCGCTTTGCCAAACCTCGGTTACGTTGGCGCAAATCCGCATCCATAACCATCTTTACAAAATCGTCTTTGCGCTGTGATGCAAAGGAAACGATCTCACGCAGATTTTGCAGAACCAATTCCTCCAGGATAACAGTTCGGATGGAATGTGTCTGCCCGCATACGTCACGGCTTTTCCGATAGCCCGAACACAGGTAATATTCCTGATCGCGCCGGAAATTGGTTGCCCTGCATTGATACATGATGGAGCCGCAGTCGGCGCAGAACATCATGCCGGAGAACATCCCCATTTCTCCCATCTTTGTGGGTCGGCGCCGCGTCTGCCTTGCAAGCCTTGCTGCATCGGCAATCGCCTCCGTCCAGATGGCTTCATGGGTATTCTCAAAAATCTTCCACTCGGTTTCTGGATTGAGAAGGGTCTTTTTGCTCTTGTAGGATTTTTTGCGGGTTTTGAAATTAACCGTGTGTCCCAGGTATTCACGCCAGCGGTCCATGATGTCGGCAATCGTAGAAGAATCCCAGGCATAAGGAGAACCTTTCTTTGTGACATTGGTCGTCCTGCCTTTACTCTCATAGTAAGCAGCCGGAGTAAGGATTTTTCTTTCCGTCAGCTTTCTTGCGATCTGCGAGGGTCCCAATCCGTCCATGATATAAAGACCGATTTCATAAACCACCTGGGCCGCTTCTTCATCCTTCACCCATTGCTTTTTATCATCAGACGATTTCATGTATCCATACGGAGGCATGGTAGCCAAATGCTCCCCCGCATTGCCTTTCACTTTCATAACGGCACGGATTTTTTTGCTGGTGTCTTTGGCGTACCATTCATTGATGATATTGCGGAAGGGCGTAAACTCGTTGTCGCCCTGAGTGCTGTCTACACCATCATTCACCGCAATAAAGTGAATATCATGTTCGGGAAACATGATCTCCGTATACATGCCGACTTGCAGATAATCACGTCCGAAACGTGACATATCCTTGATGATGACCCTCTTGACAAGGCCAGCCTCAATGTCTGCAATCATCTGCTGAAAGCCTGGGCGGTTGAAGGTCGTACCTGAGATGCCATCATCAACATAGAATTTGAAATTGCTGTATCCATGCTCACGGGCATACTTTTCCAGGATTTTTTTCTGGTTTACAATGCTATTGCTGTCACCCTGCAATTCATCATCACGGGATAAGCGACAATACAAAGCTGTAAGTTCTTCGGAGCTCATAGCCATGTAAGGGAATTGAAGCGCGGCAGCGGTGTTTGACTGATAATACATAAATACCTCCTATCTGGCAGTCAAACACGATATTGAAGTCCAACTTCATTATACCGCGCTTTCTTTTCCCTGTCTGCCTGTTAAGAGGTTTTCAAGTCACAGTTTGTTTCTGAACATCGGCTTTTATCAGGTTCTCCAGTTTGGAGGCTATCGTCTGATTTCCCGTTTGAGGGAAAAAAGAATTGACGATAAAGGTCGTGTTGCCGATCTTCTTTTTGCTCCGCATAGGCGGGGCATATTTATTTTCAGATTGAATTTTCTGCATAATAAGGCCCCTTTCATGCCATTTCATTAAAACCATAAAAGAGGCAGAAAACGGACGGCTGCTGGCCGCAGCTCCACGGGAATCTCACCCCGGCCCATGCTGATGGGTGCGCCGCGCAATGC
>CAMEIU010000007.1 GCA_945918815.1 uncultured Clostridia bacterium | reverse complement strand
GGAGGCGTAGGCCAGGCGCTGGATGAACGCCTCACCCTGACGGAAGATATCCTCCTTCTCGGTGACCACATAGAGAGACGCTTTGCGGGAGGGCGGCACGTTCAGGTCAGCGCGGCGGTTCCGGACGGCACGGATGGCATTCATGACGGACTCCATGGCGGCTTCCTCGGCCTGGAAGTTCAGCTCTTCCTTGTACACCGGCCAATCGGAAGTCATCAGGAACTGGCCCTCATGGGGAATGGCCTGCCAGATTTCCTCGGTGATGAACGGCATGAAGGGATGCAGCAGACGGAGGAACTGATCCAGCACATAGACCAGCACCTGCTGGGCCACTTGCTTGCTCTCCTCGTTGTCAGAGTAGAGCCGGGCCTTGGTCAGCTCGATATACCAGTCGCAGTAGTTGTCCCAGATGAAATCGTAAACCTTGGCGGAGGCCACGCCCAGCTCGTAGCTGTCCAGATTCTCCGTGACCTCTTTGATCAGGTCATTGAGCTTGGACAAGATCCACTTGTCCTCCTGCTCCAGCTTGGAGACGTCAGGCAGCTCGTTCTTCTCGATGGTCAGGTTCATGAGCACATAGCGGCTGGCGTTCCAGATCTTATTGGCAAAGTTTCGCATAGCCTCGCACTTCTCCACATAGAAGCGCATATCGTTGCCAGGGCTGTTACCGGTGATCAGGTTGAAGCGCAGGGCGTCGGCGCCGTATTTTTCGGCCATCTCCAAGGGATCGATGCCGTTGCCGAGAGACTTAGACATCTTGCGGCCCTTGTCGTCCCGGACCAGGCCGTGGATGAACACCGTGTGGAATGGCTCTTCCTGCATCTGCTCCATGCCGGAGAAGATCATGCGGGCCACCCAGAAGAAGATGATATCATAGCCGGTGACCATGACGCTGGTGGGATACCAGTACTCGAGATCCTTGGTCTGCTCGGGCCAGCCCATGGTGGAGAAGGGCCACAAGGCGGAGGAGAACCAGGTATCCAGCACATCCTCTTCCCGGGTCAGCTTGGTGCAGCCGCACTTTTCGCACAGGGTCGGATCTTCCCGGGACACGTTGATGTGGCCGCACTCGTCGCAGTACCAGGCGGGAATCTGATGGCCCCACCAGAGCTGCCGGGAGATGCACCAATCGTGGACGTTTTCCATCCAGTTGAGATAGGTCTTGGTGAACCGCTCAGGGACAAACTTGATGCGGCCGTCCTTGACTACCTCAATGGCGGCCTTGGCCAGGGGGTCCATCTTCACAAACCACTGGGCGGAGATCAGAGGCTCCACATCGTTGTGGCAGCGGTAGCAGGTGCCCACGTTATGGGAATAGGGCTCGATCTTTTCCATGAGACCCATTTCTTCCAGATCGGCCACCACAGCCTTACGGCACTCGTAGCGGTCCATGCCCTGGTACTTGCCGCCGTTTTCGTTGATAGTGCCGTCGTCGTCGAGGACGCGGATGGTCTCCAGGTTGTGCCGGAGGCCGACCTCAAAGTCGTTGGGGTCGTGGGCCGGAGTCATCTTCACGCAGCCAGTGCCGAAGTCCATTTCCACGTATTCGTCGGCCACAATGGGGATTTCGCGGTTCATGATGGGCAGGATGCAGGTCTTGCCCACCAGGTCCTTGTAGCGCTCATCGTTGGGATTCACGGCCACGCCGGTATCGCCCATCATGGTCTCGGGACGGGTGGTGGCCACCACCAGATAGCGGCCGGAGCCATCGGACAGAGGATAGCGCATATGCCACAGGTGACCCGGCTTGTCGGCATACTCCACCTCGGCGTCGGACAGGGCCGTCAGGCAGTGGGGGCACCAGTTGATGATGCGGCTGCCCTTATAAATGAGGCCCTTGTCGTACAGCTCGCAGAAGGTCTCCCGGACAGCCTGGGAGCAGCCCTCGTCCATGGTGAAGCGGCTGCGGCTCCAGTCGCAGGAAGCGCCCAGCTTCATCTGCTGCTTGACGATGCGGTCGCCGTACTTGTTCTTCCAGTCCCAGACTCGCTCCAGGAATTTCTCACGGCCCAGGTCGTAGCGGGTCAGGCCTTCTTCCACTCTCAGGTTTTCTTCCACCTTGATCTGAGTGGCGATACCGGCGTGGTCCGTGCCGGGCAGCCACAGGGCGGAATAGCCCTGCATCCGCTTGAAGCGGGTCAGGATGTCCTGCAAGGTGGCGTCCAAGGCGTGGCCCATATGCAGCTGACCTGTGACGTTGGGGGGCGGCATAACGATGGAGAAGGGCTTCTTGTCGGGGTCCGGCTCCGCCTTGAAGCAGTCGTTTTCCATCCAAATTTTGTAAATTTCATCTTCCACGATCTTCGGATCGTAGACCTTCGGCAGTTCTCTTGCCATGGCATTCACTCCTGTTTCTTTCTTAAAATGCAAACAAAAACGCCCTGAGCAGACTTGCTCAGGGCGGACTTTGTCCGTGGTACCACCTGAATTCCCGCAAATGCGGACACTCGTGCCTCGATATCGGGAGGACCCGTCTGACCTACTTGCGTTCAGCCAGCCGCTCCAAGGCGACCTTCCGTCCCGTTCCGCAAAGGCTCGCACCAACCGCCTTCTCTCTTAAACGTACAGAGACGTACTCTTCCTCTTCTCAGCGTTTCAAATATGGCTAAATGATACACGAAAAAACCGGTTTTGTCAATCCCGATCAGATATCCTCAATGATGGGAGACGGCTGCTTGGGCTGCGGATTGACCAACGCCTGGAAAGAGCTTCTGGATTCGCGAATCTCACCCAAAGCGGTGTTGATGGCTTCCTCGGTCCGCTGCAGGGCGTCGTCCACATACTCGTTGGTGACGCGGCGCAGCTCCTTGATTTTGGCCTGGGTCTGCTTGATCATCTCGTTGGCTTCGTTCTGGGCCTGGGTATAGACCTCCTCCTGGGAGATCATCTGACGGGCCCGCTGCTCCGCCTGCTTCAGAATGCTCTCGGCCTCCCGCTTGGCGTTGGTGATGACCTCATTACGGGATTCCACAATGGTCTTGGCCTGCTTCAATTCACCGGGCAGCTGGTTGCTGATCTCATCCAGCAGGTCCAGCACCTTGTCACGTTCCAAAACGCACTTCTCTGCGCCCAGAGGCAGGCTCCAGGCGTCCTGAACCATTTCATACAACGTAGTAATAATTTCTTCAATACTATTGGCCATATCAATTTCCTCCTTATTTCGCTTGGTGAATCCGTGCAATAAAATCTGGGATGATCTCCTCCGGCAGGAAATCGGATAGGTCAACGTCATACCGGCCCATTTCCTTCACCGCGCTGGAACTCAAATACATGAACTGGTGCTCCGCCGCTAAAAACATGGTGTCCAGTCCCGGGTTCAATTTGTGATTGATCAACGCCATCTGGAATTCCCGTTCAAAATCCGACACAGCCCGGAGGCCCTTGACAATCACATGGGCATTTTTTTCCTTGGCGTACTCTGCCAAAAGTGCGTCGGAATAGTCTACCTCCACGTTTTCCATGTCTTTGGTCACGCGCCGGAGCATTTCCACCCGCTCTTCCAGGTTGAACATGGGATGCTTGTCCCCGTTTACCATGACGCACACAATCAGATGGTCAAAATTTCTGGCTGCCCGGGCGATGATATTCAGATGACCCTTGGTCACAGGATCAAAGCTGCCGGGATATACTGCTGTTGTCATACTGTATGCTCCGCCTTTCGGAAAACGGTGATCCACGTCTTTCCGTAGCGGTAATCCTTTCCCCGCTGCAAACCGGGAATTTCAAAATCCAGCGGCTTTTCAGCAGGTCTCTCGCAGATTATTATACCACGGTCCGATAAAATGTCAATTTCTGATATCTTTTTCAGCGCATTTTCTAAAAAAATCTCGGCGTATGGCGGGTCCAGGAAGATCAAATCGAACGAACTCCGGCACCGCTCCAGGTAGCCCATGTAGTCTGACTGAACCACTTGGGCACGGTCGGTCAATTTTGCACGCTTCAAATTTTCCTGCACAAGCTGGCAGGCCTCCCGGCGGCCGTCAATGAACACGGCCTGGGACGCGCCGCGGCTCAAGGCCTCGATGCCCATCTGACCAGTGCCGGCAAACAGGTCCAGCACCCGGCTGCCCTCAATTTCAAATTGTATGATGGAAAAAACGGCTTCTTTGACCCGCTCCGTGGTGGGCCGCGTCTGCGTACCTTCCGGCGTTTTCAAGCGGACGCCTTTGGCGGTTCCCGTAATGACTCTCATGTTGATTCTCCTTGCTGTGAATGGAAAAAGTCGAAGACTGCGTCCGCCTGGGCCGCAGGAAGCACCTCCCGCAGGGCTTCCCGGGACGCCTTTTGAATGGCGGACACCGATTTGAATTTTTCCAGTAGTTTCTTCTTCCGCACTTCTCCGACGCCGGGAATTTGATCCAATATGGATTCGCGCATCCTGCGGCTGCGGAGCAGACGGTTATACGAAATGGCAAAGCGGTGGGTTTCCTCTTGGATCTGGCCGATGAGGGCGAACACAGCAGGAGCCGCCTGGATGCCGATCTCCCAGCCCTCCGAGGTCACCAGGGCACGGGTGCGGTGCCGGTTGTCCTTGACCATACCGAACACCGGGAAGGACAAATCCAGCGCCCGGAGCGCATTTTCCGCCGTCTTGGCGTGGACTGCGCCGCCGTCAATGAGCAGCAGGTCCGGGGCTTCCGAGAAGCCCTTGTCGCCCTGCTTGAAATGGCGGAAGCGGCGGGTGATCACTTGGTACATGGAGGCGTAGTCGTCCTGATTCTCCAGGTCCTGGACCTGAAAGCGTTTGTAATCCCGCTTCAGCGGCTTTCCATCCTGGAATACGACCATGGAGGCCACAATGTCTCTGCCTGCCATGTTGGAGATATCAAAGGATTCCATGCGCCTGGGCGATTCGGGCAGGCCCAGCATGGATTGGAGCAGCTTGAGTGTGCCGTTGGTCCGCTCCTCCTTGGAGGTCACGCGCTCCGCTTCCTCCCGGGCGTTCTTATTGGCAAGAGCCACCAAACGCACATTGTCGCCCCGCTGGGGCACCCGAATGTGGACCCGCTTTTTGAGATTCTGGTACAGCAGCTCCGCAAAGAGCTGGGCGTCCTCCATCTCAAAGGGCAGGAGAATCTCCTTGGGAGCACAGTTCCGGGACAGGTAATACTGCTTCACCAGCGTGGAGACCGCCTCGTTGGGATCATCGGACACCGGCAGAATCTCGTAGTCCTTATCCAAAAGGCTGCCGTCCACAAAATGCAGTACGGAAAAGCAAGCCTTGGCCTCGCTCTGGTAATAGCCGATGACGTCCGTATGGGCCATGGTACCCGCTGTGACCAACTGCTTTTTTCCCAAATTCTCTATGGCCAGCAGCCGGTCCCGATATGCCGCTGCCTGCTCAAATTCCAAAGCTTCCGACGCTTCCTCCATCTGTTGGCGAAGCTGGGCGGCGACCTGCTGGTATTTGCCCTGCAGCAGGAGCGTCACCTGCTTCATGACAGCCTGATAAGTCTGGGGCGATTTCCCCGGCTGGCACCAGGCGTCGCAGTTGTTCATGTGGTAGTTGAGGCAGGGCCGCTCCTTCCCTACGTCCCTGGGAAATTTTTTGCTGCATCCCGGCAGCTTGAAGGTCAGACGGATGGTGTCGATGAGCTGCTGGGTTACATAGCGTCCGCCGAAGGGCCCATAGTAGTCTGCGCCGTCGTCCAGGACCCGATTGGACAGGGTCATCGCAGGATATTCTTCCCGAAGATCGATGCGCAGATACGGATATCCCTTGTCATCCTTCAAAAGAATGTTGTACTTCGGCATGTGCCGCTTGATCAGGGAACATTCCAGCACCAACGCCTCGAACTCCGACGCCGCCACAATCACATCAAAGTGGTCGATCTGGGACACCATGAGCCGGGTCTTCGGCGTATGGGAGGCTGCATCCACGAAATACTGGCTCACCCGATTCCGCAGCTTTTTGGCCTTGCCGACATAGATCACCTGGCCTGTTTTATCCTGCCTCAAATAGACGCCCGGCTCCAGAGGCAGCTCATGGGCTTTCTCTTTCAGCTGGTCAAATGTCATGCTTCTCTCCTTCAAGAAAAAACTGCCTCAAAAACGAAGCGTTTTTGAGGCAGTTCGATCCGTTAATTAGAAAACTTCCTTCACCAGCATCTCGGTCAGCGTGTTCACAGCCTCTTCCTCATCTGGACCTTCCGCGATCAGGCTGACACGGGTGCCTTTTGTAATGCCCATGGAGAGCACACCCAACAGACTCTTCGCGTTGATGCGGCGCTCTTCCACCTCAATCCAGATGCTGGACTTGAACTCATTGGCCTTCTGGATAAAGTATGTAGCCTGCCGGTTGTACAAGCCGGACTCGCACTTCACGATTGATTGCTGCATATACATAGTATGACACTCCTTAACGCAAGCTTGTATCTTTATTTTAGCAAACTTTACAGAAAAGTCAATGATTTGTGATATCATTTATTTTGAGCCACAAATTGTTGTCTGTTTTGCACAATTCCAGCCAGAAACCGCAGGAGTTGATTTGAGAAATATCGCTTTTCAAATGAGCTGAATCCGTTGAATCTCCAAGCGCCCCCTTTTCAGGGGGCGCTTGGACGCCACTTATTTAAATTCCACCACGGTGACGCCGTCTTCGCCTTCACCATAGGCGCCAAGGCGGAAGCTCTTGACGTATTTACACTTTTTCAGCTCCGCGTGGACCGCGGCGCGCAGGACGCCGGTGCCTTTGCCGTGGATGATTCGGGCAGTGCCCAAGTTGGAGAGATAGGCGGTGTCCAGGAATTGACCCAGGACGCCCAGCATCTCATCGGAAGCCATGCCGCGGATGTCCAGCTCTGGCGAGGCCGCCTGAAGCTTCAGCTCCCGCTTGCTCTTGTCGATGATCTTCTTGACGTTCTCGTTCTGCTGATTCTCCAGAAGATACACTTCCTCCGGCTTGGCGTTGATCTTCATGATGCCCGCCTGGAGCTGGTAGCTGCCGTCTTTGTTGATGGCGAGGACAGTGGCTTTGGAGCCCAGCTTCAACAGCTCCACCGTATCGCCGACACGGACGGCGCGGCTGGGTGCGGGCCGTTTGGGCTGTTCCTTCTCCCCTACCAGCCGATCCTCCGCTTCGTTGAGGGTCCGCCGCAGATCTGCCTGCTTGGCGTTGACGCCCTGGGCGTCAGCGGTATCGCGCATCTGCTTACGGAGCTGCCGCAGTTCCTCATTGACCTGATTGGCAGTCCGTCGGGCGTCGTCAATGATATGCTGCGCCTCCTGCCGGGCCTTCTGGACGGCCTTCTCCCGCTCCTTCTTAATCTCAGCGAAGTAGGCATCGGACTGCTTTTTGTTCCGCTCGGTTTCCAGCCGCAGGCGTTCCGCCTCCTGACGGGCGGCCTCCATGGCCTGACGCTGCTGCTCCAGCTGATTGAGTACATCTTCAAAATTGGCATCGTTCTCATTGACCATGCTGCTGGCATCGTCAATGATATACTCCGGCAGGCCTAATTTTCTGGAAATGGCAAAGGCATTGGACTTGCCGGGGATGCCGATGAGCAGCCGGTAGGTGGGCTGCAGGGTCTCCACGTTAAACTCGCAGGAAGCATTGATGACGCCCTGGGTCCGCATGGCGAAGAGCTTCAACTCCGCATAGTGGGTGGTGGCGGCCACTTTGGCGCCGCACTGGCGGCAGTGCTGAATCAGGGCGATGGCGAGCGCCGCGCCCTCCGCCGGATCCGTACCGGCCCCCAGCTCGTCAAACAGCACCAAAGACTGATTGTCGCACAATCCCACAATCTCCACGATGTTCTTCATATGCGCCGAGAACGTGGAAAGGGACTGCTCGATGGACTGCTCGTCGCCGATATCGGCCAGGACCCGCTCAAAGACGGAAACATGGCTTCCATCGTCCGCCGGAATATGCAGGCCGCATTCCGCCATCAGCGTCAGAAGCCCGATGGTTTTCAGAGTGACCGTCTTGCCACCGGTGTTTGGGCCGGTGATGACCATGGTGTCGAAGTCATCGCCCAGTCGAACAGAGATCGGGACCACCTTCTGCTTGTCGATCAAGGGATGCCGGGCATTTTTCAGCTCCAGCTTGCCGTCCTGCCGGATCTGCGGTTCTATGGCGTTCATCTGGAAGGACAGCTTGGCCCGGGCAAAGATGCAATCCAGCTCCACGAGAATCTCATAGTTCTGGTCGATGTGCTCTTTATAGGCCGCGGCTTCGGCGGACAGCTCCGCCAGAATTCGCTCGATTTCCTTCCGCTCCCGGGCAAACAGCTCCCGAAGTTCATTATTGGCGTTGACCGCCTGCATGGGCTCAATGAAGAAGGTGCTGCCGGAAGAGGACACGTCGTGGACCAGGCCCGGAATGGCAGACTTACATTCGCTCTTCACCGGTACCACAAACCGGTCGGAGCGGATGGTGATGATTGGCTCCCGCAGGTACTTGGCATAGGTGGGAGAAGAGATAATCTTTTGGAGAGAGTCCCGGATCTTGGTACTCTGGACCCGGATGTGCCGCCGGATATCCGCCAGCTCGCTGCTGGCCCCATCGGCAATCTCCTCTTCGGAGAGGATGGAGCTGTCGATCCGCTCCTCCAGATACTTGTTGCCCATGAGCTCCAGGAAATAGGGGTCCAGAACTGAGGACACGGAATCGGTCTCGGCATAATTCTTCACCAAGCGGGCGCAGCGCAGAACGCTGGCAATTTTCAGCAGTTCTCCTGCCGACAGGCTTCCGCCCCGGTCCGCCCGGGCCAGGGAGGCGCTGACGTCCTTGACACCGCCGAGAGATGGGGAACCTTTTAAGGTAATCAGGCGGCAGGCTGCCGAGGTCTGGGCCTGGAGCCGGTGGATATCGTCCAGGTCTGTCAAAGGCCGAATCGCTTTGCAGCGTTCCTTGGCTTCTTCGCTGGACGCCTGATCGGCCAACAGCTGCAAAACCGCGTCCAGCTCCAGCTTTTGCAGGGATTTTTCATATAATTCACTCATGATGATTTCCTTATATCGTTGATGGATTGGATAAATTACGTTCCGAAGGAGTTCAGAAAATGGGGCTTGACAATTCGTACATATGTCTGAATTCCCGTTTTCGTTTCAGCATCATTTTTATTATATGCGTTTCCAGGGCGGCCGTCAATTGAGAATCTCAGTTCCCCGGCTCCGACGTCAGCACATAGATTCTCCAGACAAAAGGATCTCCCCGGCCGTCCTTGTGCAGCTCCATGAGCCACAGCTGACCGTCCATGTTGAACAGCTGATATTCCTCGGACAGGGGCAGGCAAATCCGCTTTCCGTAGCCGCTGAGATCCACACGGTCTGCTCCGGGAAGAAACAGACCGGCCCAGTCTTCCTCGGTGTAGGGGAATGCATGCCAGGTCCAGTGATTGGTCTCAAAATGTCCGATCTCCGTTCCGCTGGCCTTATTCACAATGGTGAAGCCGTCGTCCTCCACCAAATACCGGCAGCCGGAATCACCGTCGATGGGCACAAAGGAAGTAAGAGGATTCCAATACAGGCATTGGGAGGATACAAAGACCTCCGCCGGCGGCTGTTCCACCATGGGTGCGTCCTCCTTCGGGTCCGTCAGAAAGCAGACCGCCGTGACGACGCAAGCCAAGACGGCCAGGATCAGAAGCCAGAAGGCGGGCTTCTGATAGTGGAGTACGTTCTTGATGCGCTTCTTCACGCCCACCTCGCCGAAGGCCAACGGACAGGCAGCCAGATTCCGGCGGGGCTGGCTGCAGAACAGCAAGGCCTCGGCGTAGGCCTTCTTCCGGGCCGGGTCCCAATCCCGGATCACCCGCTCGTCGCAGGCCAGCTCCAGATCGCGGCACAACAGAACATAGGCGGCCCAGACCAAGGGCTGGAACCAGTAGACCGTCAGAATGAGAAAGGCCAGGGGCTTCACCCAATGGTCCCGCCGTTTCAGATGGGCCTGCTCGTGAGCCGCCACGGCATCCAGGGTCTGGCCGTCCAGGCGAAAAGGCAGATAGATCCGCGGCTGGAACAGCCCCAGAAGAAAAGGCGTGGTTACGGTCTCACACTGCCAAAGATTGTCCCGCAGCAGCACCGCCCGGGCCACCCGGCGGCGGAGCCGAAGATAGCTCACCAGGCTGTACACCAGCAGGACCAGCATGCCCAAAATCCAGATTCGGGCTGCGATATAGACCAGGACTTGCACGGGATTGACGCTGGCCCATGGCTCCGGCGTCATGGAAGAAGCCAGGGCAGGATTGACAAAGCCGTTGATAGCCGCGACGCCGCTGTGAATCTCCGGTATCCGGGCATAGAGAATCTCCGGCGGGACGGTCTCCGCACTGGGAATCAGGCTCAGAACACTTTCCATGGAGAAGAGCCAGACCAGCCGGAAGCCCACCAGCCCCCAGAGCACGCAGGGAACCCACCTGGGTGCTTTTTTCAGGAGAAGCCGCAACATAATCACCGCCAGAATCAGCCATCCGGCGGAAATGCTCCGGTTCAGAATGGTCAGAAACAGGTCTTCCATGGTCACCCCTCCCCGTACTCGTCCAGCATTTTGCGAATCTCCGCCGCGTCCTTGGGGGAAAGTCGCTTCTGCCTTGTAAAGGCCGCCACAAAGGCCGGCAGGGAGCCTTCAAAAGTCTTTTCCACCAATTCGTCAATCTCCGCTGCCTGGACCTCTTCCTTGGACACCAGAGCGGTTACGACGGCGTCCTCGTTTTTCAGAATCCCCCGCTCTCCCAGCCGCTTGATGACTGTGTAGGTGGTGGCCTTGCTCCAACCCAGCTGCTCCTTGCACAGCCGTACCATCTCCATGCTCTTCACCGGCTCATGGGCCCAGAGAAGCAGGCAGAAGCGGTACTCGCTCTCAAATACCTTCGGTGTGGACATGTCATTCCCTCCAATCAGGTTTAATGAATTCGACCTATGGGTTAAGTCTAACATATTCGACCAATCCTGTCAAGGGAAATCGAAAAACCGGCCCCCATGCGGGAGGGCCGGTCTTTCTTATGCCTGTTCTGTTTCTTCTCCGTCGGTTTCCTCGTCCTCTTCTTCCGGCTCCGGCGGCTCGTAGTTGGGATTGTAGTTCACGATGATGCTTCGCTCCTGCAAAGCGGCAACGCTCTCTTCGGTCACCGGGTTGTCCCAGACATTGATCTGAATCAGATTGTAGCTGTCCGCCAGGGGCATCAGGTCTTCAATCTGGTTGTAGTCGGCCTCCACATAGTTCAGGTACATGAGCCCGCTGAGACCGGAGAGATCGGAGATCTGGTTGTAGTTGACGGAGAACCTCTGCAGCGGCGCATTTTTGACAAAGCTGGGAATCTCCGTGATCTGATTGTGATCGCCGTCAAACTGGGTCAGAGCAGGAAGGCCCGCCAGCACGGAAATGTTGGAAATGAAATTGGACTGGACGTCCAGGACTGACAGAGCGCGGCACCCGGCCAGATCGGAGAGATCGTTGATTTGGTTGTTGGGTGCCAGCAGCGTTTGCAGCTGGGTCTTACCGGAAAGAGAACTGAGGGAGACCACGCTGCAGTTGGAGATATCCACAGACCGGAGCTGGCTGCATGTGGCCAGACCTGCGATGGAGCTGATGGGATTGTTGGCAAGGGATACAGTTTCCAGCTCCAGCATCAAGGAGAGAACGCCGATATCGGTGATGGAGTTGTTGGCAAGGTCCAGCTCCTCCAGCTTGGTCAGGGCGGCCAGGGACGTCAGATCTGTCAGCGCGCAGGTGTTCAGCTTCAGGCTCTTCAGCTCTGTCAGACTGCCGATGGATTCCAGGGAGTGGGAGGAAATGGTGCAGCCGGACAGATCCAGATTTTCCAGAGAGGGGATCTGGCTCAGCACCGTGAAGTCCATACCGGACACATTCTGCAAGGTCAGGCTGCGCAGGCCCGTGAAGTAGCGCAGGTCCGAAAGGTCCTCCACCGTATCCGGCAGCTGTAAGGTGGTGATGCTCCAGAGATCATCGGTCATCAGCGTGGCGGTAATGGAAAGTCCCAGCTGTTCCCGGACCACAGCGTCGATGGTGGAATCGGAGAGGGTTGCTTCCTCCACCACGCCGCCGATGGTGTAGCCCTTAGGCATCACCGGACTGACCAGCCCCAGCTCGTTGACCGCAACGGCAATGACGGTGGACTCGCCTCCGCTCAGAGTGATGGGCCCCTCATAGCGGTCCCGCGCCATAGAGGGGTATTCGCCGTTGGCGGTCACATAGACGGCTTCCTCCGGAGATTCCACGGTGACTTCAATATACTCATTGTAGTAACCGCTCTCCGGTGAGATAGCAGGAGAGGCGGGACGGAGCGCGTCCAGGGTGGCCTTGACGTTCTCGTCAGTGATTCGGTCCAGCATTTCCACGGCATCCAGCAACTTATCCTGCGCCACATAGGTTTTGCACAGAGCGGTATAGAGATCAACGTTGCCGGAATCGCCGGAAATGGCCCGCACCAGGGTGTACTCCGCTTTCGTATAGTTGTCCGCTAAAACATAGGTGTCGGCCAGGGCCAGAGGTATGTCCGATTCCTGGGGCTCCAGCTTCCAGGCCCAGCTGTAGTACCGGATAGCACGCTCATAGCGGCCTCTGGAAACCATGCGGGAAGCGCGGCTCTGCAAATAACCGGAGGTCAGATCGGGACGCTGAAAAAAGAAAAACCAGCAGGCGGTCCCCAGAATTGCCAGGACCAGCACCACTGGAATGAGAACTTTTAAAACCTTTTTCATGGGAATACTCCAATTCCAGTATAATACCCATATTATACTGCCAGGAAGGAAAAGTGTCAATGTAAATCAACGGTTCAAGATTTTGGAAATCGCGCCGTTCCGCCTGCCGCCCGTATAGCGCCGGCAACCGGGAAATTGGGATTTGTCTAGTTGTTGCACTGGCGCGGGGGCGCCCAAGGCTTCCCCTTGAGGGGAAGGCTTTTGAGGCGCTCCCGCGCCAGTGCCTCACCTCGACAAATCCCAATTATGACTATCGGATTAAGTAAGCAACAGCAAATTTCTTGCAAGTGTTCAAAAAACGCCGTGCGCACACTGGCGTGGCAATCCGTTTCCCTTTACACGGGTCGTTTTCAGGGAAACGCTCAGAAAATTGCAACGTTTGGGATGCGGATTGCCACGTCGCTTCGCTCCTCGCAATGACAGTGCAGAACGGAACCCTGTCATAAAAATCCACATGCTTATTAAAACCGATAATCATAATCCCAATTTGCCGGGCTCAGGTGATTTTTAAAGACTTGTAGAAATCCAATGTAAAGAAGCCGCGCTCCAGTTGGGTCAATAAGTAGGTCTCCGCCACGTCATGCAGCTCCTTTTCCCCTGCCTCGCCGAGGCGGAAGGAAAACAGCTTTTTCAAATCACAATGGACGATGTACCGCATGGCGGCCAGGGTGCCGGGATGGATGGGAAGACGGATTCCTGTCTCTCCCGGACTCAGACATTCCGCGCATTGCAGCACGCCGCCGCTGACCAGAAACCGGTCCGGCGTCTCTGCGCCGCAGACTGCGCAGCCGTCCAGCATGGGCTCATAGCCTGCCAGGCACGCGGCCCGCAGCTCAAAGGCTGCCTTCACCAAACCCTGGGGCCGGTTCAGTTTGGATAAGGCGTACAGGGCGTTGAGGCACAGAGACAAAAGCGCCGGATTTGGTTCGTCCTCCTGGGACAGGACCTCCGCCACCTGAGCGAAATAGGAGCCCAGGGAAAGCAGCTCGATGTCCGTTCGCAGAGGCAGAAACATCTCCTTTGCCACAGCCTCGTCGATGACATGCCTCCCCTGATTCTCAAACACGGTGAATTCGGAATAGGCCAAAAGCTGGCAGCCGCTTTTCAAGGGACTGCTCTTCCGCTTGACGCCTCTGGCCCGCAGGGTCAGCTGGCCCCGGTCCCGGGTCAGGACCGTCAGGAGCTTGTCTGCCTCCTTATAATCTGTTTCCCGAAGAACCAGGCCGTCCGTTTTGAAGTACATGGGCACACTCCCGCGCCGTGTCAGGCCGGGACTGGCTCCGCCTCACGCAGCGCTCTTATATATAATAGATAGACCTCCGGCGCGCCGGTATCCAGAAACAGGCTCCAAATAAATGCAGGGTCCATGGTCGTGTCCTCCTTCTATCATCATGATATTAGGATTCTCCGATTCTGCCAGCCTATGCCTGGAATTATTCGTAACCAAAATTTCGAATAAGATACTGGTTGTCCCGCCAGTTTTCCTTGACCTTGACCCAGGTTTGCAGATAGACCTTGGCGCCCAGGAACTGTTCGCAGTCGTTTCTCGCAAGCGTGCTGATTTTTTTCAGCATGTCGCCGTGCTTGCCGATGATAATGCCCTTGTGGCTGGCTTTTTCGCAGTAGATAGTGGCGTCAATGTCGAGAATGCCGTTGTCCCGCTCGGAAAATTTTGTAATCTCCACGGCGGTCCCATGGGGAATTTCACGCTCCAGGCACCAGAGCAGCTTCTCCCGGACGATTTCAGCCACGATCTGCCGCTCCGGCTGGTCGGTGATGGCGTCTTCCGGGAAGAAATGGGGACTCTCTACAGCATAGATCTCGGCCTGCTTGAAAAGGTCCTCCAGGCCCTCGCCGGTCTTGGCGCTGATGGGAATGACGGCATCAAATTCATGGACCTGGCTGTAGGCGGCCATGACCGCCAGCAGGTCTTCTTTTTCCACGGTGTCAATCTTATTGATAACCAGCACTGCCGGAGCCCCGCAGGCCTCGATCTGATGGATCAGCTCCTGCTCCTGGGTTCCCACGTTGGGAATTGGCTCCACCAGGAGGAAGATAGCGTCCACGTCAGCCACAGATTCCTGCACCACGTTGACCATGTAGTCGCCCAGGCGGGTCCTGGGCTTGTGGAAGCCAGGCGTGTCCATAAACACGAACTGGGTATCGCCGTGGGTCAAAATGCCGCAGATGCGGTTTCGGGTGGTCTGGGGCTTATTGGAAACAATGGCGACCTTTTCCCCCACCATGGCGTTGGTCAGGGTGGATTTGCCTACGTTGGGGCGGCCGGCAATGGTAATCATGGCGGATTTTGTCATATTTTTTCCTCTTTCGTTTTTATCGCGGCAGCATCAATTGGGCCATAATGGTCTCTTCCTGACGGCGCATCTGCCGCTTCATGGGACCTTCATCCAGATGGTCATAGCCCAGCAGATGCAAGACGGAATGGACTGTCAGATAGCCCAACTCCCGCTTGATACCGTGGCCGAATTCTTGGGCCTGCTCCAAAGCCCGCTCCAGAGAAATGGCCATATCGCCCAGCGGCACACGGCCCGTGTCCGGGTCCACATATTCGCTCCAGTCCTCCGGCAGGACGCCCGGCGTCAGCTGGAACATGGGGAACGACAGCACATCTGTGGGCTGGTCGATGCCGCGGCTGGCCTGGTTGATGGTCTGAATCCCCTGGTTATCCGTAATCAGCACATTGATCTCGCATGGGACCTGGACGCCCTGACATTTCAGTGCGCCCTCAATGCAGCGGCGCAGATGCAGAGACATGCCCAGATTGGCCAGACTTTTCCGGTCAAAGGAGATATTGATCTTGTATTTCATGTTCCTTTCCTCCTGTACTTCTTGGGTGCGCCGGCAGCCGGAAGCCTCGTTTTTTCATACTGGTCATAGGCCGCCACGATTTGCTGGACCAGGGCGTGGCGCACTACGTCGCTGGCTGTCAGGCGGCAGATGGCGATGTCCTCCACCCCGTCCAATACCCGGATGGCGTCCTTCAAACCACTGACCTTGTCCTGGGGCAGATCGATCTGGGTCACATCTCCGGTGATGACGATCTTGGAACCGAAGCCCAGACGAGTCAGGAACATTTTCATCTGCTCCCGGGTGGTGTTCTGGGCTTCGTCCAAGATGATAAAGCTGTCATCCAGGGTACGGCCGCGCATATAGGCCAAAGGGGCCACTTCAATGTTGCCGCGCTCAAGATACTTGGTATAGGTGTCCGGGCCCAGCATGTCGAACAAGGCGTCATAAAGCGGCCGCAGATAGGGGTCCACCTTGTTCTGCAGGTCGCCGGGCAGGAAGCCCAGCCGCTCCCCCGCTTCCACGGCGGGCCGGGTCAGGATAATCCGGTTGACAGTCTTTGCCCGGAAGGCGGCCACAGCCTCGGCCACGGCCAGATAGGTCTTGCCCGTACCGGCAGGCCCCACGCCGATCGTAATGGTGTGCTTCTCGATGGCTTTCAAATATTTTTGCTGGCCCAGGGTCTTGGCCTTGATGGGCTTGCCCTTGGCTGTGACACAGACCACGTCCTTGGCCATGGTACCGATCTTGTCATCGTTTCCGCTGCGGACCAGATCGATAAGATACCGGACCTTCTGCTCATCGATGGCTTCGCCTTTGGCTGCCAAGCTCAAAAGGCCCTCGATGGCCCGGACACCCTGGTCCGCGTGTTCCTCGTCGCCCTGGACCTTCAGCTCCGTGCCGCGGTTGATGACGCGAACCTGGAACGCATCCTCGATCTTTTTGATATTTTCGTCAAAGGAGCCGAACACCTCAATGATCTGCTCCATCCGCTCCGCGTTGACTGTTCTTTCAATCATTTGCAACTTCCTCTTTGTTTCCTGTTTTCGCGGGCGGCTGATAGCCGCCCCTATGGGCGCGTTCCGTTGGGCGGGCCGAGCCAGTCGGCTTTGACAGTTTTGGCGATCATTTCCTGGCATTCCAACGTGGAGGAAAGCCGGTAGCAGCCGTCCCGCTCCATCAGCACAAACTGGCTTTTTAAAATCTCGCCCGCCACCATGTCCTGCCGGGCCGCACGCTCCGCGTAATCTGTCAGGAGCAGCTGGGCCGCCGGTTCCGCCAGCGTGCCAGTCTCCATTTCGTAGGGCAAGAAGGTCTCCACGGTCAAGGAGACCGGGAACTCCAGGCCGCCGGGCAGCGACAGTCTTTTCATTTCTATCATTTTATCACAGGCAGTAGCGGAAATTCCACTGTTTCCGAATATTTTTATTCTTTTCTCCCCAATCGTCAACCAAACACAGGTCCAATGCGCTCCGGTATAGACTTTTTCCCCATATTCATTCGGAATCAGGATGTCCTTGGTCCGCCAGGTTCTGGCGTAAATCTCCGCTTTTGCGTGCTCCACGGCGTAAGTTCGCTCCAGATCCACAATGCCGGACACCAGCAGGTCGCCCTTTTCCACCACGTCTCCCACCTGATACATCGCCTGACCGGCCAGAACAGACTGCTTTACGATGACGCCGCTCTGGGTGGCAATGACATTGGCGAAATCCCGCCGTTCCTCAGTCTCCGCCGGGGCGGGACGCTCCCGGACGATCACCTCCGCCCGGCAGCCGTTCTGGGTCACGGTGATCCACTGAAGCAGAGGCAGAATATTCAGCATACGGTCCTTGATCCACTGGGGCTTGATGCTGGGACCGAAGGTTCCGAAGCCGACGCCCAGAGTCTGCAATTCGCGGAGAATCGCCTCCTCCGGTACGGTCTCATTGCCGCTGACAGAATAGAACAGCACAAAATTCGGAATCACGGACACAGCCAGGAAGGACAGGGCCAGCATCACCAGCAGCACCGGGCGGCGGAGCAGGCCGCCAACGGACCAGCGGAGGCCGATTTTCTCCACCAGACGGCAGTCGCACATGGCTCCGGCAACGGCCTGCTCTGCTCTTTCCCGATCCCGCAGCAGAACGCAGACCTCCAGGGTGAAGGAGTCCCGCCAGACAACGCGCCAGAAGGGAATCCGCGCCGCCGTCAGCCGGTTTAAGGCCCAGCCGGGGGACGCGCCTTTGATTTCCAAAACCAGATATCCCCGCAGGAACCAGACAATCTCACGCATGACCCCCGCCTCCCAGCAGCTCCACAGAGGTGAGATTTCCGGTCACCGTGATCCGCGCCCGGTTCATCAGCTTAATAGAGAGATTTTCACCCCGGACGCAGATCTGTCCCATGCTGCTGTCTACAATGATTTCCTGATCCGCATATTCCAAAAGGCCCTTGTGGGGCTCCAGGCTGAATTCCACGAAGCACGTCAGTTCCATTTTCGGCAGACCGGCCACAATGTCCGCAGGCAGGTCCAGTATCCCGGCTGCACCGGTCAGCAGTTTCTTTGCTCGGTTCATCCCATCCCTCCCGTCCTTCTATTCTTATGCTTCGGTGGAAAAGATTTGTCCCGGTGCGCATAGATTCTTCCGAGGTGAGATTATATTGATGGGCAGGCTTTTCAAACTTGGTTCGACCCTTCTTCCGGCTGCGGCGCTGATTCTGGCAGCATTGGGATTGCTGCTGTTTCCGCAGGTCACGGCCCAGGCGGCGGCAAAGGGACTCTCTGTCTGCGCTCAGGCCATTCTGCCGTCGCTGTTTCCCTTTTTCGCCGTCACCAATCTCTGGATCTCTCTGGGCTATGCAGGCCGTCTCAGCCGGGCGGCGGCAGGAATCATGGAGCCGGTGTTCCATCTGCCGGGAGAAGCGGCTTCCGCCCTGGTACTGGGCTGCATCGGCGGCTATCCTGTGGGAGCTCAGGTCACGGCGCGGCTCTATGAACAGGATTTGGTGGACCGGGAAACGGCGGCGCAGATGCTGTTCTTTTGCAGCAACGCAGGACCGGCGTTTATCTTTGGCGTCGTGGGCGCGGGAATCTTTCAGAGCGTAACCATCGGGGCAACCCTCTATGGAATCCATCTGGTCAGCGCCCTGCTTCTGGGTTTTCTCTTTCGTCCCAGGCAGCGGCCCCCTCACTGGACGGTATCCACGGATCCGGCTATCTCCGTTCCATTTTCCATGGCCTTCACTTCCTCGATCCGGCAGGCCGGAGAGACGGCCCTCCAGGTCTGTGTCTTTGTGCTGTTCTTCTCCATACTGACCGGCTTCCTATCCTATTTTTCCCCCATATCCATCCAGGGAACCACCTGGTTCTCCGTGCTTTTGGGAAGCCTGGAGCTGGCAGGAGGCGCCGGACTGCTGGCAGGATCGGCCTGCCCTGCCGTCTGGAAGCTGTGCGCCGCAGCGTTTCTTTTGGGTTGGGGCGGCCTTTGTGTCCACAGTCAGACATTGGCCCTGCTCAGCGGAACAGATTTGCCTGCAAAGCGGTATCTGTTTGGAAAGCTGCTCCATGGGCTGCTCAGCGGCGCGCTGGCCTTGATGGCCGCGCCAATTCTGCCTCTGCCGGTGGCATGTTCCGTTCAACCTGTACCTGCCTGGGGATATCCGTTGGTGCAGATGATTCTGCTCCTTCTATTCGCCCTCTGGGCCGGACGCTTTCTAAAAATAACCACTGGAAAACACGCCTGCAATCGACTATAATAGGGTTCAAAGAGGAGGTGTTTTCGACATGCTGTTTCGCAAGAAGTTGGAGCGCTACTGTGCCTACTGCGTTTTTGCCGGGAAGATCAATGATGAGCAGATGATCTGCAAAAAATGCGGCGTGGTTCCCGCAGCCCATCAGTGCAGGCGCTTTCGGTACGATCCCCTGAAACGTGTGCCCGCAAAGCCTCAGGCGCAGAATTTCTCCAAATACGATCAGAAGGATTTCAGTCTGTAAAACCGAAATGATACCATCGGGTCTCTGTACCAGGGGCGGCCACATGGGGCCGCCCCTACAGTCTTGGTCGTCTACCTATGCAAAAAGCAATCCCCGGCAGAATGCTCTGCCGGGGATCGTTGTATCTTGGATTACTCCTCCACAGGCTCCTCGGGCTCTGCGGTCAGCAGGGCGCGGATGGAGAGGCTGATGCGCTTGTTCTCGGCGTCCACGTCGATGATCTTGGCCTGGACTTCCTGGCCCTCGGACAGCACGTCCTCCGGCTTGCCGATCCGGCGGTCAGCGATCTGGGAAATATGAATCAGGCCGTCCACACCGGGAATGATCTCAGCAAAAGCGCCGAAGGTCATCAGCTTGACGATCTTCACATCCACCACATCGCCCACCTGGTACTGGCTCATGAACATGTTCCAGGGGTTGGTCTCGGCAGTCTTGTAGCCCAGGGAGATTTTCTTCTTCTCGGGATCATAGGAGATGACAAAGACTTCGATCTCGTCGCCGACCTTGACGACCTCGGCGGGATTCTTGATGCGGTTCCAGGACAGCTCGGAAACATGGACCATGCCGTCGACACCGCCAATGTCCACGAATGCGCCGTAGGAAGTCAGGCTCTTGACAGTGCCCTTGTACTTCTTGCCCACTTCGATCTCGCTCCAGATCTTCTCTGCAGCCGCTTTGCGGGCCTCAGAGGAAACAGCGCGAATGGAACCGACCACTCTGCGGCGGGCACGGTTGACTTCGGTGATCTTCATCTGAGAAGTGGTGCCAACCAAAGCGGCCAGATCGCCGCCCTTGGGCACGCCGGTCTGAGACGCAGGAATAAACACACGGATCCCCTTGACATTGGCGACCACGCCGCCCTTGTTCTCTTCGGTGATCACGCCTTCAACAACAGCCTTGCTCTCGGCAGCGGCTTCAATATCCTCCCAGGCCTTGCCGGCTTCCAGACGCTTTCTGGACAGACGCACAGTGCCCTCAGAATCGTTGACATGGACAACCATGACCTCGATTTCATCGCCGACTTTCAGAACTTCTTCCGGCTTCACGGAAGGATCGGAGCTGAAATCATCAACAGGGATATAACCTGCGTGCTTGGTACCCAGGTCCACCTGAATCTCGGTGGCGCCAATGGCAGTAACAATGCCTGTGACCTTATCTCCGTTATTTAAAGTTTTGATAGACTGCTCGAGAAGCTCGGCAAAATTCTCCTCCTGGGCAGTTTCAACTTTGATTTCTTCGCTCATTTTGTTGTTGACCTCCTTTATTATCCACGCCGGGGTGGACGCACCCGCCGTGATGCCAACAGAACCGGCATTGAAAAAATGCGATATGTCTAAGCCGGCAGCTTCATCGATCAGCGCAACGTTGTTGCAGTATTGCCTGCAGATCATGGCAAGACGCTTCGTGTTGGAGCTGTTTGAGTCGCCGACTACAACCATCGCATCACAAATCTTTGAGAGCTGGCCCGCTTCTTTCTGCCGTTTTTCTGTCGCTTCGCATATTGTATCAAATATTTCGGAATTTGTACACTCTTTTTTTATAATTTCTTTGCAACTTTCCCATAAATTTTGCGTACTCGTTGTTTGTGAGACCAAAGTAATGGGAATTTTTGTGTGATCTACCGAATCCGAGAGCCAAGTGGAGACCTCCTCCGGCGTCTCAAAGACCAAAGGATGGCTGCACCAGCCCGCGATGGCCTGGACCTCAGGATGCGTCCGGGTGCCGATGATCACCGGCTGCCTGCCCTGGGCCTCGGCGTTGGACACAATTTTATGAATTCGCTTTACAAAAGGACAGGTAGCATCCACGATTTCCACCGGCATTTGTTCCAATCGCTCGTAGACCTCCCGGGACACGCCATGGGACCGGATGACCACGGAGCAGCCCGGCTCCACCTCCTCCGGGGACTGGATCTCATGAACGCCCTCCCGGGCGAACCGCTCCACCACATGGTGGTTGTGGATGATGGGCCCCAAGGTCACCACTCGCTTGCCGCTGGACACCGTCTGTTCGACCAACGAGACAGCCCGGTCCACGCCAAAGCAGAAGCCCGCCGTCTTGGCGACAATCACTTGCATGGCTGTTCCCCCAGTCTGTAGATCCGGGCCATCAGATCCTGCATGGCCGCGTCCATCTCTTCGTCCGTGGGTTTGGCTCCAGCGAACTCCGGCCGGTATGGCTCGCCGATGACGCAGCGCATGGGGCCGAAGGGGAACCGTTTAGTGGAGAGGTAGACCGGCAGCACAGGGCTGTCGGTTCTGGTGGCCAGCATCAGCGCACCGCGCTTCGGCTCCACGATTTTTCCGGGCCGCACCCGGGTCCCCTCCGGGAAAAGCAGCAAGGGCTGATCATCCCTCAAACACTTGAGGCCGGTTTTCACGGCATTGACATCTGCCCCACTGCGATCCACGCCAAAGACGCCAATGGACTTTAAAAACTTTCCCAAAATTGGAACCTGGAGCGCTTCTTTTTTCGCCATAATCCTCGGCATACGGCCCAAGCGCAGGCCAAAGATCAACCAGATCGGGTCTGCCAGACCGCTGTGGTTGGCGCAGATCACGACTCTGCCCTCCTTCGGCACACGCTCCCGGCCCACGACCCGGAAAAAGGGATGGTAGAAAAAAAGCCCGATTCTGCACACGATGTACAAAAAGCAGTAGGTTGCCTTGCTGATCATTGGCCCAGCTTCTTTCTGACGATTTCTTCTATGGCCTGAATGGATTCTTCGATGGAAAAGCCGGAGGTGTCCAGTTTCACCGCGTCAGGCGCGCATTTGAGAGGAGCCACGGCCCGGTTGGCATCCCGCTGGTCCCGCTCTTTCATATCGGCCAGAACCGCGTTGTAGGTGGTCTTCTGGTCGCCTTTCTGACGCATCTCCTCCCAGCGACGCTTCGCCCGAACCTCGGGGGAGGCGGTCAGGAAGATCTTCACATCGGCGTTGGGCAGCACCACAGTGCCAATATCCCGGCCGTCCATGACCACGCTGTGCTTTCTTGCCAGGTCCTGCTGGGTATCCAGGAGGAAGTCCCGGACCACCTTCTGGGCAGAAAACTTGGAGGCAAGGTCGCTGATCTCCGGCGTCCGCAGCTCTCCGGTCACATCCTGGCCGTTGAGGATCATATGCTGGGCGCCGTCTTCTGCATACCGAATTTCCAGACTGATCTCATCGATGAGTCTGGTGATACCGTCCACATCCTTGGGGCTGACACCGTAGATACTGAAAAAATAGGCGACGGTGCGGTAAATGGCCCCGGTATCCACATAATAATAGCCCATCTCCCGGGCCACGGCCTTGGCCATGGTACTCTTTCCCGCCCCGGCAGGGCCGTCAATGGCAATGGAAACTTGTTTGTTCATGGGGAACGCCTCCCAACTATCATAATATCAATCCCCACCGGCAGCCAGACCGGCAACGCGGCCGGTGGACCAGGCAATCTGCAGGTTGAAGCCACCGGTATAAGCGTCCAGGTCCAGCAGCTCCCCGGCAAAGTACAGGCCATGGACCAACTTGGATTCCATGGTTTTCGGGTCCACCTCTTTCACCCGGACGCCGCCTGCCGTGACGATGGCTTCCTCCACGGGTCTTGGACCGCGAATTTGGATGGGAAACCGCTTGGTCAGCTCCAGAAGCGTCCGTCGCTGCTGCCGGGTGACGGAGTTGGCCTGGGTGGATGGGTCAATTCCACTCCGTTCCAGCATGACCGGAACCATGGATTTAGGAAATAATGCCTCCAGCACATGGGCGATGCTCCGGTTGGGATATTGCTCCAAATCCCGCAGCATCCGAAGGTCCAGCTTCTGTTCATCCAGGGCAGGCTTCAAATCCAACACAATTTTGTACTGTTCGCCCTCTTTTCTGTGGGCGCTGGCGCTCAAAATCGTCGGCCCGGACAGGCCGAAATGGGTGAACAGCAGCTCGCCGAAATCCTCATAGACGGTCTTTCCTTTTTCATTTTGCAGG
>CAMEIU010000006.1 GCA_945918815.1 uncultured Clostridia bacterium | reverse complement strand
ACGTCGCTTCGCTCCTCGCAATGACAGTGCAGGACGGAACCCTGTCATAAAAATCAACATGCTTAGTAAAACCGATAATCATAATTGGGATTTGCAGAGTTACTGCACTGATGCGGGAGCGCCCCAAAAGCCTTCCCCTTGAGGGGACGCCCCAGGGCGGCCTCTCTTGCCCCTTCGGGGCAATTCACCTTCAGGTGTCACGGCTTCGCCGTGACGGATGAGGTGGTGCAGGGGTGCGAATTCGCCGGAAGTTCCTGCAAAACGAACCATGTTTCCGCACACCTCATCAGTCTCGCTTCGCTCGACAGCTTCCCCTCAAGGGGAAGCCTTGGGCGCTCCGCGACAGTGCCTCATTTCGTCAAATTTCATTTTCCCGGGTTGCTCCGATACATATAAGTAAGCAATTACTTCCGAATAAACAAAATCCCGATGGTGCCCGGGCCGCAGTGGCTGGAGATGGTGCAGCCGGCGGTGGTGACACAGACCTCCTGGAAGGGCTGCAGCGCATGGACCGTGTCCAAAGCGGTCTGGATGCAGCTGTCGGACACGCCGGAGTGGGTCAGGAAGACCCACTGCAGGTCCAGGTCGTCCCGGCCGCTGATGCGGTCGGTGATATAGGCTTTGACGCAGGCGTCGAAGCCGCCGCGGTATTTTTTGGCCACCAGCATTTTGCCGTCCCGGACCTCGATGCAGGGCTTCAGCTTCAGCAGGTTGGCCCCCAGCACCGTGATGGAGGAGCAGCGGCCGCCCTTTTTCATGTAGTCCAGCCGGTCCATGATGAAGCTGGCGTCCACCTTCGGGGCGGTCTCTTTCAGAATCTCCACGATTTTTGGGGCCTCCATGCCGCTTTCCGCCAGCTCCGCCGCTTTTAAGACCAGCAGACCGTGGCCCGTGGACAGGTTCCGGGAGTCCACCACATAGACGTTGTCCAGCCCCTCCGCCGCCATGGACGCGTTCTGGTGACAGCAGGAGAAGTCCAGGCTGATGTCCAGGTGAATCACCGCGTCGTATTCCGCGGCAAATTGTTCAAAAGCGGTCCGGTATTCCCCCACGCTGACGGCGGCGGTGGCGGGCAGGTCGCCGCCCTGGTCCACGTGGGCGTAGATGTCCTGCGGCACGGCGTCCACGCCGTCCCGGAGGTCCCGCTCGCCGATTCGCACGGACAGGGGGAAAATGTGAATGTTGTGCCGGGCGACCTGTTCGGGGCTCAGGTCGCAGGTGGAATCGGATGTGATTTTGATTCGCATAAAATGCCGTGCCTCCTGAGACAAATCTTAACGATTTATTCTATCAGGATTTTTTTCGGTTTGCAAGGGACAATCGTGGACCATTTGTTGATATTCGAGCATTTCATAGCCCATGCGGCGGTACAGGTCTTTGGCTCTCTGATTCCGATCCTCCACCTCCAGCCGGAATCGGGCGGCGTCGGGGTACAGCTCCGGCAAGGCCTCGAAAAATTTTCGGCCCAAGCCCTGGCTTCGGAACGGGGGCAGCACATAGATTTCCTCCACCCAGACCGTCTTGCCGCCGCCCTCCTGGGACCAGGTCAGAGCCAGCAGGGCGTAGCCCGCCGTCTGGCCGTCAATCTCAAACAGATAGCAGGCGGCGAAGGGCGTGCCGTTCATCAGCGCCTGAAAGGTGCGCCGGATGTGGGCGTCCGGGATGGCATGATCCACGGCGTCGGATTGGTAGAAATCATGGGCCATTTGCAGATAGACCGCCTCGTCGGCGGCAGTAATGGGGCGAAACATGGGAAGTACCTCCTTTGATCTTGCCCTTATCATACCCTGCTTTTCAGGAAAACACAACCCTTGTGCCTTTTCCAGACCACATGGGGTGTAACATGTAGGGGCGACCCTTGCGGTCGCCCCTACGGCATAACAGGAAAATCTTTCTTGACATGTTTTGTAGTACAAATTATACTAAGTAGGAAAAGTTATACAAGGAGGCGTTCTTATGCCGCTACAATTTCCGAAGGATAAATTCATGTCCACGGTCAAGGTCGGGGAGAAGGGACAGATTGTCATCCCCAAAGGGGCCCGGGAGATGTTCAACATTCAGCCGGGGGACACGCTGCTGCTCCTGGCCGACAAGGAGCGGGGCATCGCCCTGGTGGAGAATTCCGGCTATCTGGACTTCGCCAAAGCCATTTTCCAGGTGCAGGAGAAACAGGAGGACCAACCATGAACGCCATCGAGATTCAAGGGCTGCGGAAATGCTACGGCAGCCTGACGGCGGTGGACGATTTGAATCTGACCATCGGGCAGGGGGAGTTCTTCGCCCTGCTGGGCGTCAACGGGGCAGGGAAGACCACCACCATTAAAATGCTCTCCTGCCTGACTCTGCCCACGGCGGGAGACGCGAGGCTGCTGGGCCGCAGCATCTGCACGGAAGCGGAGCAGGTGAAGCGGGTCATCGCCGTGTCGCCCCAGGAGACGGCCATCGCGCCCAATCTGTCGGTGACGGAAAATCTGGAATTCCTGGCCGGGATCCACGGCCTCTCCAAGGAGGCTGCCAAGGCCCGGACGGCGGTGATGCTGGAGACTTTGGGCTTGCAGCCCGTGGCGAAGCAGCGGGCCAAGACCCTGTCCGGCGGCTGGCAGCGGCGGCTGTCCATCGCCCTGGCCCTGGTGTCCCAGCCGGAGATTCTGTTCCTGGACGAGCCGACCCTGGGGCTGGACGTCCTGGCCAGAAGGGAGCTGTGGCGGGTCATTGAGGCCTTGAAGGGTAAGGTGACGGTGATTTTGACCACCCACTACCTGGAAGAGGCCGAGGCCCTGGCGGACCGCATCGGCGTCATGGCGGCGGGGCGGCTGAAGGCCGTGGGCACGGTGGCCGAGCTGCTGGCCATGACCGGCGGCAAAAATCTGGAGGACGCCTTTTTGATTTTGGCGGAGGGAGGCGCGGCGCAATGAGATGGCTGGCCTTTGCAAGACGCAATGCCAGGGAGATTCTGCGGGATCCCCTGACTTTGGCCTTCGGTGTGGGATTTCCGGTGGTTTTAATCTTGCTTTTGACCCTGATCCAGCGGAATATTCCCGTGTCCCTGTTTGAGCTGGACCAGCTGACCCCCGGTGTGGTGGTCTTCGGCTATTCCTTCCTGGCTCTGTTCGCGGCCCTGCTCATATCCAAGGACCGGAGCACGTCCTTCCTGCTGCGGCTGTTTTCCACACCCATGACGGCAGCGGACTTCATTCTGGGCTATCTGCTGCCCATGGTTCCCATGGCGGCAGCCCAGTGCCTGTTCACCTATCTGGTGGCGGCCATCCTGGGCCTGCCTCTGACGGTCCACGCCCTGGCGGCGGGGGCCCTGTCCCTGCTGACGGCGGTGATGTTCATCTCCCTGGGCCTGCTGCTGGGCACGGTGCTCAACGACAAGCAGGTGGGCGGCGTCTGCGGTGCGCTATTGACCAACCTGTCGGCCTGGCTCAGCGGCACCTGGTTCAGCCTGGCCTTGGTGGGCGGCTGGTTTGAAAAAATTGCCTTTGTCCTGCCCTTCGCCAACGGCGTGGAGCTGGGCCGCGCCGCCCTGGCAGGCCAATACGGGAGCCTGACCCCCTACCTCTGGTGGTGCCTGGGCTATGCCGTAGTCCTGACCGTCGCCGCCGTCCTGGTCTTCCACAGCCGGATGCGGGTAAAATAGGATTTCAATTGCCCGCCCGATAAAAAGCCGTTGGGGCGGCCCCACGTGGCCGCCCGAAGGTGCAGGCTTCCGGGCGGCTGATAGCCGCCCCTACGCCCCGTGTTCCAACTGTGCCTATCAGGGTGGCTATCAGCCGCCCGCTAGGCTCCTAACCACCACCGCAGGGACAGATGATGCACTACTTGGGGAGCAACTACCGGTGGATGCGCGCATGTCATCGCGGCGGGCTGACGCACCGAATCTGGTACAAACCGGGGAGCGGCGCAGCGGCTTGGACTTCGACGGCTCCATCCCCGGCACTACGCTTGGCAGTCCTGTTTGCCATGGGCTTTTGCAAAAGGGATACGGATTGCCACGTCGCTTCGCTCCTCGCAATGACATGCTTGGTTGGAGCCGGACGTATCATACGGTACAATTGCAAACTTGCGACAACTCCCAGGCTGCCCTTTGGGCGTCCAGCCCCCTGTAGGGGCGGCTATTAGCCGCCCGCATGGGGCACGAGGGCTTTGTGGGAGGGTAAGAGACTTCCTTGGAAAAACTTTTTTGGAGGCGTGGTCATGTCCATGGTGGGACTTTTGATTCGGAAGCTGCGGTTGGAGCGGGATTATTCTCAGGCGGGGCTGTGCCGGGGAATCTGTGCGCCCAGCTATCTCAGTAAGATCGAGCAGGGCCAGGCGGAGGCTGGGTCGGAGATCGTGGAGCGGCTGCTGGCGGCCCTGGGCGTGACCTACTGCCGGGACGAATCCCTGCTGGAACAGGCGCGGGAATCCCTGGCGGCCTACCATGAGGCCCGGGCGCGGGAGGAGCCGCAGGAGACGGCTTGGCTGGATTCCAACCTGGAACGGCTGACCTACAGCGACCTGTGCCTGGACATGCAGCTCTACCGGCTCTTCCGTTTGCTGGACCGGGAGGACCGGACCGGGGCGGAGGCCCTGCGGAAGGAGCTGGAGCCCCTGCTGCCCCAGATGGACCGGGAACAGAGCTACTGTTATTGGACGGCCTGTTCCGAGCTGACCCAGGACCCGGCCGGGCGCCTGGACTGCCTGCTGGCGGCCCAGCGGCAGAAGCCCTGCGCCTATGTGGGCTATGCCATCGCCTCCGTCTTCTACCATCAGGGTCAATACAGCCGGAGCATCGAGGCCGCCAACCGGGCCTACAGCCTGGCGGCGGAGGAAGGGGACCTGTACGTCCTGGTCAACGCCAGCTTCCTTCTTGGCTCCTGCTACACGGACCGGGACCTGGGCTTTGCGGAGAAGTATTACGACCGGGCCATTCGCCTTGGGAAGCGTCAGTGGCCCCAGCTGGCCGACTGGGCGGCCTACAATCTGGGGGCCTCCTATCTGGAGTGGGGCCAGCCGGAGAAGGCCCTGTACTGGCTGAACCGCACCCAGCCGGTGGCGGGCAACGACGCCCACAATCTGCTGCTGCACCAGAAGCGGGCTATTCTCTATGTCCAGACCGGGAAGCCGGACCTGGCCCAGGCGGACCTGGCCCAGGCGGAGGAAATTCTCCGGGAGGCCCGGGGAGAACTGTGGGAAGTGGAATTGTACATGGACATGCTGGAATTCGTCCGGCAGCTATTGGATGGCGGCGAGGGGTCGCCGGATTGTGAGAAGCTGCTGCTGCGGCTCTACCGGGACGCCGGGGAGAAGCTGGGCTTCGGCTTCCGCCGGTTTTACGGCCTGTATCTGGTGAAGCGATACCGGAAGGAACGCCGCTACAAAGACGCCCTGCGGATCCTGGAAGAAATCAGCGGAAAGGAATTTCCTGAATAGAACAGAATAAGACGCTTTAACCCCTGCCTGTAAGGAGAATTTTCCCACAGGCGGGGGATTTTCACGGCCTTAATGATCTGCTAGAATCAATGCAAAGCCCCTCGTGCCCCCCCTGTAGGGGCGGCTATTAGCCGCCCGCATGGGGCTCCGCGAAGCGGTGGGGGTTGTACCGACAAGCAATTTGATCGATCTTACGGTACAATTGCAAACCTGATACAACCCCCAGTCAGGCTTCGCCTGCCAGCCCCCTGAAAGGGGGCACAAGGATACATCAAAACTTGAAAGCGTGATTCCCTTGAAACAGACCTTGTGGACGAAAAACTTCACCATCATCACCCTGGGGACCCTCATCAGCGCCATCGGCGGTACGGCCATGAATCTGGCATTGAGCCTGGTGGTCTTTGACGAGACGTCCTCCACCTGGCTCAGCGGCCTCTTCGCCGCCGCGTCTCTGCTGCCGGGCATGACCCTGCCCTTCTTTCTGGCCCCCATTCTGGACCGGTGCAACCGGAAGCGGGTCATCGTGGGCCTGGACTATGCCAACGGGGCCCTCTATCTGCTGTTCCTGGCCTATATCCACCGGGCGGGCTTCCAGTACGGGGCCTATGTGGGGTTCAGCTTTGTGGGCGGCTGCATCGGGGCGGTCTATTCCCTGACCTATGAATGCTGGTACCCGGACCTGATTCCCAGCGGCATGCAGCAGAAGGGCTACGCCGTCAGCTCCCTGATCTATCCCCTGACCACCACATTGGTGACCCCGGTGGCCGCCGTGATCTACAGCCGCTGGGGCGTGGAGGTCATCTTCCTGCTCCAGGGAATCCTGCTGCTGATCGCCGCCACCTTTGAGGCCATGATCCGGTGGAGGCCCGCGCCCCGGGAGCCGGTCCCGCAGGAGACCCTGGGCAAACGGCTCCGGGCCTATGGTCACGACCTGATCGAGGGCGTCCGGTATCTGAGAAAGGAAAAGGGCATCCGCAACATCTACGCCTACATGACCGTCACCAATGCCACGGGCAACGGCAACTATCTCATGACCATGGCCCATTTCCAAAGCTCCAGCGTTTTGACCACCACCATGTACTCCCTCCTGACTTCCGCCGAGACCATTGGCCGGGCGATCGGCGCGGCGTTCCACTACGCGGTGAAGATTCCGGAGAAGCGCCGCTACTGGCTGACGGTGCGGGTCTACATGCTCTATGAGCTCTTCGACGGCCTCCTGCTGTTCGTGGCCTATCCGGTGATGCTGGCGTTCCGGTTCGTCTGCGGCTTCCTGGGGGTCAACACCGCCACCCTGCGGACGGCGGCGGTCCAGAGCTACCTGCCCCAGGACATGCGGGCCCGGGTCAACGGCCTGTTCAACGTGCTGGTCAGTATGGGCATCCTGGCGGTGCAGCTGCTGGCCGGAGCGTTGGGAGAGGTGTTCCCCTACCGCTTCGTGGCCCTGGGCTTCGCCTGCTTCAGCTTTTTGTGCGCCCTGTTCTTCATCGTCCGCAACCGGGAGGACGTGCGGAAGATCTACGAGTATCAGGTTTGAAATGCTTCCAGGCGATCTGTAGGGGCGGCCACGCGGGGATGCCCTTACAGCATTCTGGCAAGTGGGCGGTTTTAGATCATTTTCCGAAGGAAAATACCTTCATTGTCCATTGTACATTGTCCATTGATAAACCAACCCCAATTTTCCGCGTTCTCACCTGATATCCGGTATGGTTTGATTTGGGGCCTTCCCAAAAACGGTCAACGGTGTATAATAAAATTCATAGACCGGTCCGGTCAGCGGAGGTGCTACTATGAATGAGAAATTCTTTGCATTGCCCGAGGAAAAGCAGAACCGAATCATCAATGCCGGATACCGGGTGTTTTCTCAGAACAGCTACAAGAAAAGCCCCGTGGGCGAGGTGGCGGCGGAGGCCGGCATCAGCAAGTCCCTTTTGTTCCACTATTTCCGCAACAAGCAGGCGCTCTACCTGTTCCTCTGGAACAAGGGCGCGGAGGTCACCATGGAATACCTGAACCGGTACGGCTGCTACGAGCCCGGGAGCCTCTTCGAGCAGATGGAGCGGGGCATGAAGGCCAAGATGGAGGTCATGCGCCGGTATCCCCATATGACGGCCTTCGTCCTCAAGGCCTTCTATGAAAAGGACCCGGCGGTCCGGCCGGCGATTCAAAAGAGCTACCGGTATTACTTCGGCCTCAAGGCCAGCAAGGCGCTGCTCCAGGCGGACCCGGAAGTATTCGTGCCGGGCCTCGACCTGGAAATGATGTACCGGGAGATGTACTGGGCCTCGGAGGGCTACCTCTGGGAGATGGTCCAGCGGGATGATCTGGATGTGGACCGGTTGGAGCGGGACTTTGTCCGGCTCATGGACTTCTGGAAGAGCGTGTATCTGAGAAAGAAAGAGGGGGAATAACCGTGAACGTGATTGAAACCAGGGGCCTGACCAAATATTATGGCAAGGCCCGGGGCATTGTGGATCTGGACCTGACGGTCCGGGAGGGAGATTCCTTCGGCTTCATCGGTCCCAACGGCGCGGGGAAAAGTACCACCATCCGCACCCTGCTGGGCCTGATTCAGGCCAGCTCCGGCAGTGCATCGGTGCTGGGCCGGGATTTTGTCCGGGACCGGCAGGCCATTCTGCGGGAGGTGGGCTACCTGCCGTCGGAGACCATGTTTTATGCTGGCATGCGGGTCCGGGACGTGCTGAAGCTCTCGGCGGACCTGCGGCACGCGGACTGTGGGGCGGAGGCCCGGCAGCTCTGCGAACGTCTGCAGCTGGATCCCGGCCTGCGCATGGAAAGCCTGTCCCTCGGCAACCGGAAAAAGGTCGGGGTCGTCTGCGCCTTGCAGCACCGGCCCAGGCTCTACATCCTCGACGAGCCCACCAGCGGCCTGGACCCGCTGATGCAGCGGGAGTTCTTCGCCATCCTGGAGGAGCGGCACCGGGACGGGGCCACGGTGTTCCTGTCCTCCCATGTGCTGTCGGAGATTCAGCGCCATTGCAGCCGGGCCGCCATCATCCGGGAGGGCCGCCTGGCGGCCTGCGGCGACGTGGCGGAGCTTTCCAAAACCAACGCCAAGCGGGTGACCCTCCACGGTAAGGCGGAGCTGTCCGGCCTGCCCGGGGTCCGGGATTGGAAGGAGACGCCGGACGGCCAGTCCTTCCTCTACAGCGGCGACCTGAGGCTGCTGCTGAAAACCCTGGCGGACGCGCCGCTGACCGACGTGTCCATGGCGGAGCCGGAGCTGGAAGAGGTCTTCCTGCACTACTATACCGAAGGAGGGGAACCGGCATGACGGTGTTCAAACATGAGCTGCGGCAGGGCTGGAAATCCCTGCTGGTCTGGACGGCCTCCATTGGCTTTCTGATGGCGGTCTGCATTTTCCTGTTCCCGGAGATGAAGGGGGAGATGGAGAGCGTCAGCCACATCTTCGCCTCCATGGGCGGCTTCACGGCGGCCTTCGGCATGTACCGGCTGAATTTCGGCGAGTTTCACGGCTTCTACGCCGTGGAGTGCGGCAACATTCTGGGCCTGGGCGGCGCGTTCTTCGCCGCGCTGATCGCGGTGGCCGCTCTCTGCAAGGAGGAAAAGGAGCACACGGCGGAATTCCTGCTGACTCATCCCGTGACCCGCACCGGTATCGTGACGGCGAAGCTTCTGTCAGTGCTGGCGGAGCTGCTGATTCTCAACGGGGCGATTTTGCTCCTGACGGTCCTCTCGGTGCTGGCCATCGGGGAATCGCCGGACTGGCACAAGCTTCTGCTGCTCCATCTGGCCAACGGCCTGCTCCAATTGGAAATCGCCGCGGTCTGCTTCGGCGTGTCCGCCTTCCTGCGGCGGAGCGGCCTGGGAATCGGCCTGGGCCTGGCGGCCCTGCTGTACTGCCTCAACATCGTTGCCAATCTGACGGAAAAGGCAGAATGGCTCAAATATGTGACCCCCTTCGGCTACGCCGACGGCGCCCAGATTATGACCGACGGCCTGGACGCCGGGATGCTGGCAGCAGGCATGGCCTACGCCGCCCTCGGCATCGCCGCGGCCTACATCTGGTATTTGAGAAAAGATATTTCCTAGCTGTGCGGAGAATACTGGACATGCAGAACGCCAAAGCCGCCCTTGTGTCAAGGGCGGCTTTGGCGTTGCCGCGTCTGTACGAGATGGGACGGATGATGCACTTCTGGGGGCGCAACTTCCGGAGGATGCGCGCATGTCATCGCGGCGGGCTGACGCGCTGAATCTGGCGCAAACCGGGGAACGGCGCAGCGGTGAACGAAAATTTCTGTGTAGGGCACGGCCACTGGACGTGCCGCATGCAGGCAGCTGCATCCTGGAACCAACTGCCAAACGGCGCGTCGGGTCGCCGCGCCCTACAGTGTGGGCTTTTTCACAGCAATGACATGCGTTTTAAGCGCACCACGGTGAACGATAGCTGACCGTAGGGGCGGCTATTAGCCACCCGCATGCCCCATGGGAAACCTCAACAAAAGTTGAATTCCGGTTGAACCGTAGTTGAACTGCGGTGTATAATCTAGGTTGGATACTGGAATAAAATTGGGAGGCTGCCATGTTTAAGATCTTGATCGCGGAGGATGACCGGGAGCTTTGCCTGCTGTTTCAGCGGGTGCTGACGAAAAACGGCTATGCGGTCAAAGGCGTCGCCAATGGGCAGGAGGCCCTGGACGCGTTGGACCAGGATTATTACGACCTCATTATTTCCGATATTATGATGCCGGTCATGGACGGCTACGCCTTGGTCCGGTCCCTGCGGGAGGCGGGCAGCAATCTGCCGGTGCTGATGATCACCGCCAAGGACGCCTTTGACGATATGCGCATGGGCTTCCTGTCGGGTACCGACGACTATATGGTCAAGCCGGTCAACGTCAACGAGATGGTCCTGCGGGTCGGGGCCCTTTTGCGCCGGGCCCAGATGATCAATGAGCGGCGGCAGACCGTGGGCGGCACGGTGATGGAATACGACTCCATGACCGTCTCCTGGGACGGCAAGAGCCTGGCGCTGCCTCAGAAGGAGTTCATGCTTTTGTACAAGCTGGCCTCCTATCCGGGCCGGATTTTCACCCGGCAGCAGCTCATGGACGATATCTGGGGCTACGATACGGAGACGGATCCCCACACCGTGGACGTCCACATCGGCCGCCTGCGGGAGCGGCTCCGGGACAACCCGGACCTGCAGATCGTCACCATGCGGGGCGTGGGCTATAAGGCGGTGAAAAAGCTGTGAAACGGAAACAGAAGAAAAAGGGTCTCCACATCAGCGTCTATTTCACGGTGGTTATCATGGCCGTGGTGGTGGCCACGCTGCTGGTCTCAGCGGGGGTGACGCAGCTGCTGGACTGGCTGTTTGCCATCCATGTCAGCTTTCCCACCCCGGCATTGCTGCTGCTGTTCAGCTTGCTGCTGGGCTGCACCCTGTCGGTGGTGGTGTCCCGGAAGTTTCTCTCTCCCATCACCACCCTGAGCCGGGCCATGAACCGGGTGGCGGAGGGGGCTTTCGACACAAGGCTGGAAAACAAGAGCAGCATCCGGGAGATCCGGGACATCTATGAAAATTTCAACCTGATGGTCCGGGACCTGGGAGCCACGGAGATTTTGCAGACGGATTTCGTCTCCAACGTGTCTCACGAGTTCAAAACACCCATCAACGCCATCGAGGGCTACGCCATGCTGCTCCAGGGCAGCCAGCAGTCGCCGGAGGAGCAGGGGGAATACGTGGAGAAGATTCTCCTGAACACCCGGCGGCTTTCGGAGCTGGTGGGCAATATCCTGCTGCTGTCCCGCATCGACAATCAGTCCATTCAGACCAACCGCACGGTCTTCCGCCTGGACGAGCAGATCCGGCAGGCCATTCTGCTGCTGGAGCCAAAATGGACCGAGAAGGACATCCTCTTCGAGGTGGATCTGGACGCGCTCCAATATTACGGCAACGAGAGCATGCTGCTCCACATCTGGACCAACCTCATCGGCAACGCCGTGAAATTCGACCCGATGGGCGGCTGGGTCCATATGAGCCTCAAGCGGCAGGGCGGCCAAATCGTCTTCACCATCGAGGACAACGGCTGCGGCATTGCGCCGAAGGACCGGGGCCATATTTTCGACAAGTTTTTCCAGGGCGACAACTCCCGCCGGGAGGAGGGCAACGGTCTGGGCCTGGCTCTGGTCAAGCGGATTCTCGATTCCGTCGGCGGCACCGTGACGGTGGAAAGCGAGGGCGTTGGCAGCCGGTTTACGGTTTGGCTTCCCATTTCAGAATCTCAACAAGAGTTGAGGTTCAGTTGATTTTTAGTTGCAGCTTCCGTGTTAATCTTGCTTCCAGAATGGCCCAGTGTGGGCAAAAGGAGGTATGTGGATGGCACGGGAGCTGCTTTTTCTTGTATGCGCCTATCTGTCGGGCAGCGTGCTGTATGCCCGGGTGTTTGGCCGCCTGTTTGGGAAGGACGTGACCCAGCCCCGACGGCAATCCGGGGACCTTCAACGCTTTTCAGAACGGCGGCTTCTGGTGCGGCCTGCTGACGCTGCTGGGCGACCTGGCCAAGGGCTTTGTGCCGGTGTTTTTGTATCTGCGCGGTCCCGTCACCGATCTGGGCCTGGCCCTGGTCCTGGCCGCGCCGGTGCTGGGGCATATTCTGCCGCTGTTTTTCCGCTTTCGGGGCGGCAAGGGCATCGCGGTCACCTTCGGCTGCCTGCTGGGCCTGCTGCCCCAGTGGCGGCCCGTGGGTGCGCTGATCGTGTGTTTCCTGTTCTTCTCCCTGATTTTGCAGGTGAAGCCCCACTACCACCGCACCCTCTGGACCTACGTCTGCGCCACGGCGCTGCTCTGGTCTCAGCCGGTACCCCGTCCCATGCAGGCGGGCTTCCTGCTGATGGCCGCCATGGTGTTTCTCCGGCTCCATTGGAGCCGGGAGGAAAAGGAGAAATGTGAGGTGAAGCTGCTTTGGATGCGCTGATCTTTACCTGCGGCACCGGCGGCGGCCACAACGCCGCGGCCTATGCCGCGGCGGAGGCCCTGGAATGCCGGGGCCACCATGTCACGGTCCTGGACCCCTACGCCATCCGGGGGGAGGGCCTGGACCATCGGGTGGGTAACTTCTATATTCGTCTGGTGCAGCGCTGCCCCGGGGCCTTCGGCATTGTCTACGGCCTGGGCAGCGCCTATCGCCGCCTGCCCTTCCGGTCGCCGGTCTACTGGATCAACGGCAGAATGGCAAAAGAGATGGACCAATATCTCAAGGCCCATCCGGTGGACGTGATTCTCATGTCCCATCTGTTCCCCGGCGAGATTTTGACCTATATGAAGGACCACGGCATGCAGGTCCCGAAGATGATCTTTCTGGCGACGGACTACACCTGCATCCCCTTTACGGAGGAATTGGACTGCGACGCCTATGTGCTGCCTTCGGCGGCCCAAGCGGCGGAGTTTCGGAAGCGGGGCGTCCCGGCGGCCAGGAGCCATCCCCTGGGCATTCCGGTCCGCCGGGCCTTCGGCCAGCCGGAGGACAAGGCGGCGGCCCGGGAAAAGCTGGGGCTGCCCTTGGACAAGCCCTGCTGGCTTCTGGCCGGGGGCAGCATGGGCGCGGGCCAGGTGAAGCGGGCCGTGGAGGTCCTGTTCCAACAGCTGGGCCGGGACACGGACGTGGTCCTCACGGTGGTCTGCGGCAGCAATGAGAAGCTCCGCCGGGCCTTGACGAAGCGCTTCGGCCAGTGGCCCGCCCTGCGGTGTATCGGCGTCACGGACCGGATGGCGGATTACCTCCACGCCTGCGACGTGTACATGAGCAAGCCCGGCGGCCTGTCCTCCACGGAAGCCGCCGTGACCGGCATCCCACTGATCCACCTGCCGCCCATTCCCGGCTGCGAGACCCGCAACGCCACCTATTTTTCCTCCACCGGCATGAGCCTGGTGGTCAAAAACCTCAAGCGGGACCTGCCCAAGGCCTTGGAAACCCTGTCCAATCCGAAAAATGCAAAAAAAAAACAGGCCTGCCAGCAAAAAGGCGTCCCCCAGCATGCCGCCGAAAAGATCTGCCAATTGGCCGAACAGCTGGTGGGAGAAAACGCAGAAGTATCATAAAGAAACGCACCCTCGTGCCCCCTCTATAGGGGGCACAAGGGTGCGTCATTTTTTGCTTTACTTCGCCTCAAACACGGCCTTCATGCCGCGGAAGGTCATATAGCAGTCCAGCTTGGAGACGGTCTCGTAGGGGGCGTGCATGGCCAGGACGGGGACGCCGGCGTCCAGGGTGTCGATGTTCCGCTTGGCCATGAACTTGGCCACGGTGCCGCCGCCGCCCGCGTCGGTCTTGCCCAGCTCCGCCATCTGCCAGATGACGCCGTTGTCGTTGAACAGCTTGCGGACCCAGCCCACCACCTCGGCGGAGGCGTCGGAGGCGCCACTCTTGCCGCCGGAGCCGGTGTATTTGCAAAGGCCCATGCCGTAGTTGATAAAGCTGCTGTTGCGCCGCTCGAAGACCTCGGGGAAGTTGGGGTCATAGGCCGCGGTCACGTCGGCGGACAGGCAGAAGGAGTGGGCGAAGCAGGTCCGCAGGGCTGTGCCCTGGGTCTTGCACATGCTCTCCATGAAATAGTCGAAGGCCTCGGACTGCATGCCGGACACGCCGTCGGAGCCGATTTCCTCCTTGTCGGCGAAGATGCACACGGCGGTCTTCTCCGGCACGTCCAGGCTCAGCAGGGCGGCCAGCTCGGCGTAGGCGCAGACCCGGTCGTCGTGGCCGTAGGCGCCGATGAGGGACCGATCGAAGCCCAGATCCCGGGCCTTGGCGGCGGGAACGGCCTCCAGCTCGGCGGAGATGAAGTCCTCTTCCTGGATGCCGTACTTCTCGTTCAGCAGGTTCAGGATGCTGAGCTTCACCCGGTCGCCGCCGTCGTCGTCCTTCAGGGGGCGGCTGCCGATGAGAATGTTCAGGCTCTCGGAGGGAATGGCCTCGCCCAGGGGCTTCTTGCTCTGCTCGCGGCCCAGATGGGGCAGCAGGTCGGTGATGACAAACTGCGGGTCGCTCTCCTTGTCGCCGATGGTGATCTTCACCTTGGAGCCGTCGGAGCGGACCACCACGCCGTGGAGCTCCAGGGGAATGGTGACCCACTGGTACTTGCGGATGCCGCCGTAGTGGTGGGTCTTGAGATAGGCCAGCTCCGAATCCTCATAGAGGGGATTGGGCTTCAGGTCCAGACGGGGCGCGTCGGTGTGGGCCGCGCCGATGTGGGCGCCTTCGGCCAGGGGCTTTTTGCCGATGACGGCCAGCATGATGCCCTTGCCCCGGTTGTCCACGTAGACCTTCTTGCCGGGCTCCAGGGGCATGCCGGGCACATAGGGCACAAAGCCCCGGGCCTCGGCCAGCTCCACGGTGTAGTCCACGCAGTCCCGCTCGGTCTTGCCGTTGTCCAGGAATTTGCGGTAGTGTTCGCTGTAGATTTCCATCTCCTGCTCTTCGGCGGGGGACAGGCGGTCGAAGCCGTTCTTGGGTTTGTACATGAGTTTTTCACGCAGTTCGCTCATTTTGTCGGTTCCTCCTTCAAAATTGTTCGGAAAATGGTTTCGCAGTGGGCGGCGAAGGCCTCTGCGCTGCCAAAATGGTTCTCTATGGTCACGCCGCAGGCTGCGGCGAAGACGTCGTTGGATTTCTGTGCCCGGATGCGCAGGCGGGCGTAGTCCCCAGAGATTCCCTCCCGGGCCATGAGCCGGGCGATTCGGTCCTCCTCCGGGGCGGTGACGGCCACGGTGACGGTGCAGAGGTTTCCCAATCCGCTTTCCAGCAGGCCGATGGCGTCGATGGCGCAGGGCCGGGGAGATTGGGCTTGGATCTCTGCCTCCACCGCCCGGCACACATGGGGCCAGATGACCTGGTTCAGCCGGTCCAGGGCGGCGGAATCCGAAAAGACCAGCTGCCCCAGCTTTTTCCGCCGGAGCTTTCCGTCCTCCACCACGCCGGGAAAGGCGGAATCCAGATCCCGCAGCATGGCCCCGTCGGTTTCCAGCAGATGATGATAGACCGCATCGCAGTCGATGATGTGAACGCCCATGCCGGAGAGGACGTTCAGCGCCGTGGTCTTCCCGCACCCGGTCCCCCCGGTGATGCCGATGATGGTTTGCATGGAATAGATCCCCCATTCCCGGTCGTAGGGGCGGCTATCAGCCGCCCGTTTTCGCAGCAGCGGGCGGCTGATAGCCGCCCCTACAGGGTGCTCCTTAGACTTCAATCACATGAAATCCCGCGGCTTTTTTCAATCGGTTTCCGACGGCCAGGCCGAGGCCGCTGCTGTCGGGGCACTGGGCCCAGATGTCCGGGACGTCGGTTTCGTCGAAGGCCCGGAGGGCGTCGAAGACGTGGCGGGCCTGCTCGGCCTTGTCCCGCGCCGGACCCAGATCGTGGACGATGTGGCCCCGGAACAGGCTGGTGCATTCATGGAAGCAGATGACGCCGGACTGGGGCGACAGGTGGGACTGAATATAGGCCGCGCTCCGGGCCGGGTCGCCGGTGACCACGGTGACCGGGGCCTTGGGGGCGTAGTGGCGGTATTTCATGCCGGGGGCCTTGGGCCGTTCACCGTCGGCCAGCTTGGCCACAACGGCCTTGTCCACGGCCACCTCGCCCAAAACCGCTTCCAATGCTTCCAGGGGCAGCCCGCCGGGCCGCAGGAGCCGGGGCGGCGTGCCCGTCAGGTCGATGATGGTGGACTCCACCCCCACGCCGCAGGGACCGCCGTCCACAATGCCGTCGATCTTGCCCCACATGTCCTCGATCATGTGGCCCGCCGTGGTGGGGCTGGGCCGCCCGGAGGTGTTGCCGGAGGGAGCCGCAATGGGCACCCCGGCCCGGCGGATGATCTCCAGGGTGACGGGATGGTTGGGGCAGCGGACGCCCACGGTCTCCAGGCCGCCGGTGGTCCGGAGAGGCACATTGTCCCGTCTCGGCAGAATCATGGTCAGAGGTCCCGGCCAGAAGGCCCGGGCCAGGGCATAGGCCGCCGGGGGAATGTCGTGGCAGTACCGGGGCAGCCAGCTCTCGTCGGGAATGTGGATGATGAGAGGATTGTCCTGGGGCCGTCCCTTGGCCTCGAAGATATGGAGGGTGGCCTCCGGGTCCAGTGCGTTGGCCCCGAGGCCGTAGACCGTCTCCGTGGGAATTCCCAGAAGACCGCCGGACCGGATGATCTCCGCGGCAGAATCATATTCCGCGTCGGACAACGGCGCGGTAAAAAGTGTTGTTTCCATAGTATCCTTCATTTCTGCATAGCGCCCTTGTGCCCCCTCTCAGGGGGCTGGCGAGCTTGCGAGCCTGGGGGTTGTTGGACACGCAATTTCACCGACAGAATGGAACAATTGCAAACTTGCAACAACCCCCACCGCTTCGCGGAGCCCCCTGAGAGGGGGCACGAGGGGGTTATTCTTGTTTTTGCAGCTTTTCCGCCTGGTCCGCTGTGACCAATGCGTCGATCAATTCGTCCAGATCGCCGTCCATGATGGCGTCGATTTTATAGAGGGTCAGGCCGATCCGGTGGTCTGTCACCCGGCCCTGGGGGAAGTTGTAGGTGCGGATGCGCTCATTGCGCATGCCGGTGCCCACCTGGCTGCGCCGTTCGCTGGTGACCTGGTCGTTGATCCGGTTCTGCTCGATTTCATAGAGCTTGGAGGCCAGCATCTGCATGCATTTTTCCCGGTTTTGCACCTGGCTCCGTTCCTCCTGGCAGCTGACCACGATGCCCGACGGCTTGTGGATGAGGCGCACGGCGGAGGACGTCTTGTTGATGTGCTGGCCGCCTGCGCCGGAGGACCGGAAGACCTGCATTTCAATATCCTCGGGCCGAATGTCCACATCCACCGTGTCCATCTCCGGCAGCACCGCCACGGTGGCGGTGGAGGTGTGGACCCGTCCGCCGGATTCCGTCTCTGGCACCCGCTGGACCCGGTGGACGCCGGATTCAAATTTCAGACGGGAATAGGCACCCTCGCCGGAGATGACAAAGTCCGCCTCCTTGACGCCGCCCAGCTCCGTCTCGTTGTAGTTCATGAGCTCCACCTTCCAGCCACGCCGGTCGGCGTACATGGAGTACATGCGGAACAGAGAGTGGGCGAACAGAGCGCTTTCCTCGCCGCCCACGCCGCCACGGATCTCCACAATGACGTCCTTGTCGTCGTTGGGGTCCCGGGGCAGCAGGAGGATTTTCAGCTGCTGCTCCAGATCCTCCAGGTCCTTTTTGGCCTGGGTGTATTCCTCCTGGCACAGCTCCCGCATGTCCGGGTCCAGGGTCCCGTCCAGCATTTCCCGCAGGTCCCGGCTCTCCCGGAGGGTCTTCTGGTATTTCCGGTAGGCCTCCACAATGGGCTCCAGCTGCTTCTGCTCCCGCAGGAGCTTGGTGGCGGCCTTGGGGTCGTTGTAGAAATCCGGCTGGGCTGCCCGCTCCGCCATTTCCGCGTAGCGTTCGGCAACCAATTGTAATTTGTCCAGCATGGGGGTTACTCCTTAGAATATAAGTTGAAAATCACCTGGGCCGTGTCCGTGAGCCGTTCCGCGGCCGCCAGCCGGGCCGCGCCGTCCTTGGAGATGCGCCAGAAGTGGGGGGTCATGCTCAAAAGATTCCGCACCTGATTCGCGTCTTCCAGCGTGAAGGAGAATTCCAGGGTCTCGGTGTGTTCCAGCCGGAAGCCGCAGAGGTCCGGGTGGAGCGTTTTTTCCTTGTGCAGAATCTCGGGATAGATGATGGACTTGAGGCCCAGAAGATGGTCCGGCCCGGCCAGCACCTGCAAAAACCGACCCTGGGGCCTCAGGACCCGGGCGAACTCCCGCTCCACGGTCAGGGCAAACATGGAGAGCACCGCGTCAAAGCTATCCTCCGGGAAGGGCAACGCCGCGGCGGTGCCGGTGAGCCACAGAGCTTGCTTATTCCGCACGGCGGCAAAGCGGACCGCGTCCTTGGAAATGTCGATTCCGGCGTATGCCGCCTGGGGCTGGGCCGCCTGGAGCCTGGTCAGATAGTAGCCCTCGCCGCAGCCTGCGTCCAGCACGGCCTTTGGCTGAAGGGGAACCAGCAGGCGGCAGACCGTATCCGCGATGGGCCGGTAGAAGCCCCCGTCCAGAAAGGCCTTCCGGGCGGCCACCTGTTCCTTGGTGTCGCCGGGATGGCGGGCGTGCTTGCGGTCCACGGTCAGCAGATTCACATAGCCCTGTCTTGCCACGTCGAAGCAGTGGCCCGCCGGGCACCGCCAGGTGTTTTCTGTTCGCGTCAACGGCTGTCCGCAGACCGGACACAGCAGAACCATGGAACCGCCTCCTTTTCCATTCTATATTCTACTGTATTTTTCTCCGCAGGTCAAACCCTGGCAGAAAAAACCTATGGTTGATTTTGAAAATCGGCGCAGAATAGAAGCGGAACGACCGTATTTTTTGAAGGGGAGGCCAAACTATGCGCCGCGTGCTCGCGCTTTTGCTGGTATTTGCTCTGATTCTGCCGGTGTCGGCCTCCAACGGGCCGAAGGGCTACGTGGCCCTGACCTTTGACGACGGCCCCTCCGGCGAGCTCACGGAGCGGCTTCTGAAGGGCCTGAAGGAGCGCGGCGTCAAGGCCACGTTCTTTGTCTGCTGCTACCGCATCGACCAGTACCCGGAAACCCTGGCGGCCATCGCCCAGGACGGCCATGAGATCGGTCTCCACAGTTGCTGCCACCAGTATATGAACAAGATGACGGCGGAAGAAATCGCCGCGGACATGGACGCCTGCGCCATGGTGCTGGCGGAGTATACGGGTTTGTCCGCCACACTGTTCCGTCCCCCCGGGGGCCTGTACAACGACGCCCTTTTGGAAGAGGCGGAGAAGGCCGGATATTCCATCCTGCTCTGGTCCGTGGACCCCCAGGACTGGGACCCGAAGCGGAAGGGCCAGGTGGCCTCCTTTCTGGAACGCAACACCGGCGCGGGGGACATCGTCCTGCTTCACGACCTCTATCCCAGCTCCGTGGACGCGGCCCTGCAATTGATCGACCGCCTCCAGGCCCAGGGCTACGAATTCTGCACCGTCTCCGAACTGGCGGAGCTCTACGGCACAGAATTGGAACCGGGGAAGGTGTACCGGAAGTTTTCATGAAACGACCCGGAAAATTGGGATTTGGCGTACTGTTGCACTGCCTATGCAGGGCGCGGCGACCCGACGCGCCGTTTGGCAGCTGGTTCCAGGATGCAGCTACCTGCATACGGCACGTCCGGTGGCCGTGCCCTACAGTGCAGATACCATGCATTGCACTGGCATCATGCACACATTGCCAACTTCCAATTGAAGCGGCGCTTTTCCAACCCCTTTTTCTTTTCTACGTTAAATTAACAGTTGAAACCTGCCGGATTTGCTGGTATGATATATAGAACATGAAATACCGGGAGGTTCTCTCACTATGGATATCAAAATCACCCGCACCTCTTCGCCCAAGGTGAAGCCCGACCAGAAGGCCCTGGGTTTTGGAAAATATATGAGCGACCACATGTTTATGATGGACTACACCGGGGGCCAGGGCTGGCATGACGCCCGCATCGTGCCCTATGCGCCCATTCCCATGGATCCCGGCGCCGTGGCCCTCCACTATGCCCAGGAGACCTTCGAGGGCCTCAAGGCCTACCGCACGGCGGAGAACAAGATTCAGCTGTTCCGGCCGGACATGAACGCCAAGCGCATGGCCAACTCCAACAAGCGTCTTTGCATGCCCGTGTTCCCCGAGGACATGTTCATCGAGGCTGTCAAAGCCCTGGTGGAAGTGGACGCCGACTGGGTCCCCGACGAGCCCGGCGCGTCGCTGTACATCCGTCCCTTCATGTTCACCACCGAGTGCCAGCTGAGCCTCCACTCCTGCAAGGAGTTCCTGTTCTGTATCATCTGCTCTCCCTCCGGCGCCTACTATGCCGAGGGCATCAACCCCGTGAAGATCCTCGTCGAGGACGAGTACGTCCGCGCCGTCAAGGGCGGCACCGGCTTCGCCAAGTGCGGCGGCAACTACGCCGGAGCCATGATCGGCCAGGAGAAGGCCGAGGCCATGGGCTACAGCCAGGTTCTTTGGCTGGACGGCCAGCAGCGGAAGTACGTCGAGGAAGTCGGCGGCATGAACATCATGTTCAAGATCAACGGCGAGATCTGGACCGCCCCCTGCGAAGGCACCGTCCTGCCCGGCGTCACCCGCGCTTCCATGATCGAGATCATGAAGGAGTGGGGCTACACCGTCCGGGAAGAGAAGCTGACCATCGACGATCTCATGGCCGCCTGCGAGCGCGGCGAGGTGGAGGAGGTCTTCGGCACCGGCACCGCCGCCGTCATCTCCCCCGTGGGCGTGCTGAACTACCGCGGCAACGTCCAGGTCATCAACAACAACGAGATCGGCGAGCTGAGCCTGAAGCTCTACACCTACCTGACCGACCTGCAGTGGGGCCGCATCCCCGACACCCAAGGCTGGATCGTGCCGGTCTGCTGAGAATGATTTGACAACGCGTGTCATTGCGAGGAGCGCAGCGACGTGGCAATCCGTACCCCCTGTTCATTCAATGAATAATGAATGATGAATATTGAAGAATGAATAATTGTGGAGTCCCCTTCGGGGACAGATTTAAATCATTTTCCGAAGGAAAATACCTCTTTCGATATTCATTTCATTGGGGGAACGGATTGCCAGTGTGCGCACTGGCTCGCAATGACATGCTTTTTTTGGAGGACCCCCTATGCTGCCACCGCTGTTTTTGGAGAGAATGGAAGCCCTGCTGGGACCAGAATATTCCGATTTCCTGGCGTCCTACGACCGGCCCCGGAACGTGGGCTTGCGGATCAATCCGCTGAAAACCGGTTCCGTGCCGGACCTCTCTGCCTTCGGCCTGACGCCGGTGCCCTGGGCGGAGCACGGCTTTTATTATGACATCGAAACCCGGCCCGGCCTGTCGCCCTACCACGAGGCGGGGCTTTACTATCTCCAGGAGCCCAGCGCCATGGCCCCGGCAGGGCTGCTGGACGTGCGGCCCGGCATGCGGGTCCTGGACCTGTGCGCCGCCCCCGGCGGGAAGACCACCCAGCTGGCGGCGGCTTTGGAAGGCCGGGGCCTGCTGGTCTGCAACGAGATCAACCCGAAACGGGCCAAGATTCTGGCCCGGAACATCGAGCGGCTGGGCATCGCCAACGCCCTGGTTCTCAACGAGCATCCCCAGAAGCTGGAGGAGCGGTTTGAGGGCTGGTTTGACCGGATCCTGGTGGACGCCCCCTGCTCCGGCGAGGGCATGTTCCGCAAGGAGGAGGCCGCTGTGGCCGACTGGAGCCCGGAGACCGTGGACATGTGCGCCCGCCGGCAGCTGGAGATTCTCCGCTCCGCCGCCCGTATGCTGGCTCCCGGCGGAAGGCTGGTCTATTCCACCTGCACCTTCGCGCCCCAGGAAAACGAGGGCGTCATCAGCCGCTTCCTGGCCGGCGCGCCGGAATTCTCCGCTGCAAAGGCGGACGCCCCCTGGTTCGCCCCGGGCAGGCCGGACTGGATCGAGAATCCCGCCCCGGGCATCGAGCACACCTTCCGCCTCTGGCCCCACAAGCTTCACGGAGAGGGCCACTTTGCAGCCGTATTGGAAAAAGCTTCGGACGCGCCCGTAGGGGCGGCTATCAGCCGCCCGTATGGCAGTCCCGGCGGGCAGCTGATAGCCGCCCCTACGGACCTGGTGGAATTTTGCAAGGAAACCGGCGCGGCCCTGCCGGAGGGACGGCCTCTGGCCTTCAGGCAGAGCCTGTTCTGGGTCCCGGAGGAGACGCCGGACCTGAAAGGCCTGAAAGTCCTGCGGCCGGGTCTGGAATTGGGGGAGATTCTGAAAAACCGCTTTGAACCGGCCCACGCCTGGGCCCTGTGGCTGAAAACCGCCAACTCTACCGTGGACTTCCCGGCGGACAGCCCGGAGATTGCCGTCTATCTGAGAGGCGAGACCATTTCCGGCCAAGCCAAGGGCTGGACCCTTCTGACCGTAGACGGCCTGAGCCTCGGCTGGGTCAAGGGCAGCGGCGGAATCTTGAAGAATCATTTTCCAAAAGCCCTGCGCCATCTGGCGTAACGGTGAAAAATATGATAGAATAAGACTGTTGTGGTGCGCCCGTAGCTTGGGGCATGGAAGCAGCAGCGGGCGACCGCGAGGGTCGCCCCTACGGATTCAAACGAGATGGAGGTCATCCATGGGTAACACAGTTTTGATCGTGGAAGACGAAAAGGCCATTGTGGAGATTTTAAAATTCAATCTGAAACGGGAGGGCTACGAGGTCCTGGAGGCCCTGGACGGGGAGACCGGCCTGGAGCTGGCCCGGACGAAGGACCCGGACCTGATTCTCCTGGACGTGATGCTGCCGAGGATGAACGGCTTTGACGTGTGCAGCGCCCTGCGGGACGGCGGCTCCGCCGTGCCCATTATCATGCTGACCGCCCGGGAGGAAGAGGGCGACAAGGTCTTTGGCCTGGAGGCTGGAGCCGACGACTACATCACCAAGCCCTTCTCCATGCGGGAGCTGCTGGCCCGGGTCAAGGCCAACATCCGCCGCCGCCATCTGGACGCCGGCAACGCCGGCAACAAGGTCCTGAAAACCGGGGCACTGACCGTGGATCTGACGGCCATGACCGTGTCCAAAAACGGGGAGCCGGTGGAAGTGACCCAGAAGGAATTCGACCTGCTGGCCTGCCTCCTGTCCACCCCCGGAAAGGTCTACTCCCGGGAAGAGCTCATGGGCAAGGTCTGGAACTACGACTATTTCGGCGACATGCGCACCGTGGACGTGACGGTCCGCCGCCTCCGGGAGAAAATCGAGGACGACCCCGGCGCGCCGAAGTACATCCTGACCAAACGCGGCGCAGGATATTATAGCGGCAGTGAATAGGTAAAAATGAAGAGTGAAGAGGTGTGGTGTCCCCTTCGGGGACGATTTAATTCATCCGCCGAAGGCGGATACCTCACTTGTTCACTTTTCACGATTATTTCTTCACTGAACTTTAAGAAGGAGGTCTCTCCATGCGATCACTCAGGACCAAGATGGTCATGATTATGGTGCTTCTCATATTGGCCCTGATGACGGTGGTGGGGTCCTTCCTCATCAATGGCGTGGGCAACTACTACATCGACGCCTTCGACCAGCAGATGGAGCAGACCTTTTCCCAGGACTTCATCTCACAGCTCCAGCAGTTGGCGGCCAAGCCCGGCGGCAGCGCCCAGCAGATGAAGCAGCTGCTCATGTCCCAGTCGGATCTGGGCATCGATCTGGCCGGACGGAATGTGTACATCCTGGACCAGTCCGGCCAGGTGCTGGACAGCTCCAACCAGGCGAATTCCGTGGAGATGACCGCCAATCTTTTGACGGCCATGAACGGCAAAGTGGGCCTGGGCAACTCCATCGTGTCCAGTTATATGGACCTGGCCGTGCCCATCGACGGCGGCAGCAATCACTACATCGTCTATATTCTCGACAACAAGCTGACCGTGGACGCCCTGACCAGTCAGCTGCTGGCCATCATCCTCCGGTCCCTGGTGCTGGGCCTGGTGGTCTGCGTGATTCTGGCCTTCCTGCTGGCCCAGATTCTCATCACCCCCATCCGCGCCCTGACCACGGGCACCCGGCAGGTGGCCGCGGGGGATTTCTCCCAGAAGCTGGAGGTCACCAGCCGGGACGAGATCGGAACCCTGACCCGGAACTTCAACCACATGTCCCAGGTGCTGCAAAACACCATTTCCGAGGTGGAGAACGAGCGGAACAAGCTCTCCACCCTGTTTCTGCATATGACCGACGGCGTGGTGGCCTTCGGACCCACGGGCCTGATGATCCACTGCAATCCCGCCGCCACCAAGATGCTGGCCCGGAATCTGGATCCCACCGTCACCTTTGACAGCGTCTTCGGCGAGGACGCGGAGTTCCAGAAGCTCCTGACCCTGAAGCGCTCGGAGTATCTGGAGTGCCAGAAGCGGGCGGGGGACCGGGAATTGGAGCTGTTCATGGCCCCGTTTTCCTCGGACCAGTCCGTGGGCGGCGCCATGGTGGTTATCCACGACGTGACCGAGCAGCGGAAGAGCGAGCAGACCAGACGGGAATTCGTGGCCAACGTGTCCCACGAGCTGCGGACGCCTCTGACCAACGTGAAATCCTATGCCGAGACCATCCTCTCCGCCGGAGACGACCTGCCGCCGGAGCTGCGGAACAACTTCCTGGGGGTCATCGTCAGCGAGGCCGACCGCATGACCCGCATCGTCAAGGACCTGCTGACCCTGACCAAGTTCGACTACGGCAAGATGGAGATGAACATCTCCCGGTTTTCCTTTGCCGAGGCCGTGCAGAACGTCCACAAGGCTGTGGCCCTGGACGCCCAGAATCACGGCCACACCCTGACCCTGGACTGCCCCGACGATCTGCCCAGCGTGGACGGCGACCGGGAGCGCATCGAGCAGGTCATCATGAACATCGTCTCCAACGCCATCAAGTACACCCCCGACGGCGGCAAGATTGCCATCACCGCCGGAACCGCCGGCAAGAGTGTCTTTGTCCGCATCTCCGACAACGGCATCGGCATCCCGGAGAAGGACCTGCCAAGGCTCTTTGAACGGTTCTACCGGGTGGACAAGGCCCGCTCGAGAGAATCCGGCGGCACCGGCCTGGGCCTCTCCATCGCCAAGGAGATTTTGAACCAGCACAAAGGCGACATTCGGATTGAGTCCGTCTACGGAGAAGGCACCGATGTGACCATCACACTGCCCATCGGGGCGTAATATAGCATAGTGAATATTGAATGATGAATATTGAAGAATGAATAATTAAACTGTACCCCGTAGAATGGACACGGCAAAAAGTGAAAAACTG
>CAMEIU010000005.1 GCA_945918815.1 uncultured Clostridia bacterium | reverse complement strand
CTTCAGCTGAGCCAGGCGCTCGATACGGGTGCGCATGGTCTTGAAGTTGGTCAGCATACCGCCCAGCCAGCGGGCGTTGACATAGAACTGGCCGACTCTCTCAGCCTCTTCCTTGATGGCGTCCTGGGCCTGCTTCTTGGTGCCGACGAACAGGATGCTCTCACCGTTGGCGGACAGCTCGCGGACAAAGGCATACGCCTCCTCCAGCTTCTTCACGGTCTTCTGCAGGTCAATGATGTAGATGCCGTTGCGCTCCGTGTAGATATAGGGAGCCATTTTGGGGTTCCAGCGGCGGGTCTGGTGGCCGAAGTGGACGCCAGCTTCCAGCAGCTGCTTCATGGATACGACTGCCATAGTATTCTTTCTCCTTTTGTTTTTACCTCCACCCCAATCATCTCATCCCCTCACCGTTTTGCGGCACAAAGGGGAAGATCCTCGGGTGTGTGGTGTAGTATTTTGTGGCTTGCGCACACGAAAGATATTATATCGGATGTTTTCGGAATCCGCAAGAGTTTTTTGAAAAAAATCCTGTTTTTTTCACCAAAACCGCTTCTTCCTGCAGGGCCGCCGCACGTCCTTCAGGCACACGTCCACCAGAATGATGTCGCCCCCGATCCGGCGGATGCACGACCACGGAATCACATGCTCTTCATTGCTGCCGAAGAGCCCGAAAAAGCGGCCGGGGCAAGGCACGATGATGGCCAGCACCCGGCCGTTCTCCAGATCGAGATCCAGGTCCGCCACAAAGCCCAGGCGGCACCCGTCGGTGACGTTGATGACCTCCTTGCAGCGAAGCTCCGTAAACCGGCAGCACATGGTCATCCCCTCCTTGACACAGGAATATGCCGATCCGGCGGCGGATATACCTTGCACTCCATGCGGGCGGCATATATGCCGCCCCTACAGAAGATGTCCGGCAGAACTCTGTAGGTGACGCATATATGCGTCCCGAAAACTCCTTCAAAATCGATCAGCAGCTGATGGCCTTGCGGATGCTGCCCAGGGCGTTTTTTTCCAGGCGGGAGACCTGGGCCTGGGAGATGCCGATTTCTTTCGCCACCTCCATTTGGGTTTTGCCCTCATGGAACCGCAGGCCCAGAATCTGCTTCTCCCGCTCCCCCAGCTGGCTGATGGCGTCCCGGAGGGCGATCTGCTCCAGCCACTGCTCGTCGGTGTTCTTCATGTCCTTCACCTGGTCCATGACCGTCAGGGGGTCTCCGCCGTCGGCGTAGACCGGCTCGTAGAGGGACACCGGAGCCGTAATGGCGTCCATGGCGGCCACCACCTCCTGCAAAGGCAGCTCCAGCTTTTTTGCGATTTCCTCCATGGAAGGCTCCCGGCCCAGCTCCAGCATCAGCCCCTCCTTGCACTGCAAAACCCGGTAAGCCGTGTCCCGGACGGAGCGGCTGACGCGGATGGCGCTGTTGTCCCGGAGATAGCGGCGGATCTCCCCGGCGATCATGGGCACGCCGTAGGTGGAAAAGCGCACCTCCTTGGTCTCGTCAAAATTCTGCACCGCTTTCAGAAGCCCGATGCAGCCCACCTGAAACAGATCGTCCGGGTTCTCCCCCCGGCCCATGAATCTCTGAATGACGGACAGCACCAGGCGCAGATTTCCCTCCACCAGCCGGTCCCGGGCCTCCCGGTCCCCGGCCTTGGCCCGCCGCAGCAGTTCGGTCATTTCCTCGCTCTTCAAGGTTTTCAGCTTAGACGTGTTGACGCCGCAGATCTCTACCTTTCCCTGCATAATGCCTCCTGAAATTCTGACGTGGTGCTGTCAGTATTTCCCGGGAAAGGCGATTTCATTCAGCGCGCATGTCCATAACATACCTGGGCCATCGTTCCGTCAACCGGCGGCGGGGTATTTTTTCGGCCAAAACCCATGGCTCCGGCGGATGTGGAAAACCGTGTGGACGATGTTCCCAAACCCTTGCACCGCAAAAGTTTTGCACACTGTCCACAAGGTTTTCCACACTTCGTTTTTTCCAACATTTCCGGGAACCATGGAGGATTATCGGTTAACATAACCTTTATGCATTTTTATCCAACGAAGCAGGAGATATCTTCCACGCTGAGGGACCTGTGAAGGCCCAGGCTGATTCCGTAGCCCAGGAGCCGGGCAATCCGGTCCACCCGGGCGTCGATGTCCTTGGGCGTCACCACCATATAGGGGCTGCACAGGCTCTGGGACGCCGGTTTTTCACAGCCGTGGGCCTCCAGAACATCCTGCAGCAGGGTGGCGGCCTCCACCACCGTGGGGACCCCCACGGCCAGCACCGGCACGCCCAGGGTCTTCTGGTCGAAGGCCGCCCGTCGGTTGCCCACGCCGGAGCCGGGGACGATGCCCGTGTCGGTCAGCTGCACCGTGTTACACACCCGGTCCAGATTCCGGGAGGCCAAAGCGTCCACAACCACGACACAGCAAGGCTTGGACCGCTCCACAATGCCCCGGACCACCTCCACGCTCTCCAGGCCTGTGGTGCCCAGAACGCCGGGAGCAATGGCGCTGACGGGCCGGAGCTGTGGAAAACTACGGCCCAGGTGCCGGGTCACCACCAGATGGTCCAGGGCCCTGGGCCCGATGGCGTCGGGGGTCACGGCGGCGTTGCCCAGACCCGCCACCAGCACCGCGCCGCTGCCCGGCAGCATTCTGGCCAGCTCCCGGCCCAGGCGGGCCGCCGCCCGTCCGAAGCCAGCAGGCTCCCGGATGAGCCCCCGCTCCAGCTCCAGCGTCACATAGGTTCCCTCCGGCTTGCCCAGGGCTTCCGCGCCCCGCCGGTCGAGAATCTCCACGGTGGTGGCGGTGACGCCCTTGTGGACTGTCTCCCGTGCGCGGACACCCGGCAGTTGTGTGGTCTCCCCCGCGCTCTCCTGCCACAGCTCCCGGGCCTCCATGGCCAGGTCCGTTCTCTTTCCCATGGGTTTCCCCCTCCTTTTTGTTTCTATTCTCCCCCGGCTTTCTCCGCCTATGCGAAAAAATTTTGAAAAAGCGGGAAATTCATACTTGATTTTAGACAGGCTATTCGTTATAATGTATTTCTGCATGAGACCAACGATGGATTTCCATGAACGCTATTGGAGGAGGTGTAACGATGCCCAACATTAAATCTGCGAAGAAGAGAGTCCTGTTGACCAAGGTCAGCAACGAGCGGAACAAGGCCGCCAAGTCTGTGCTGAAGACCACCCTGAAGAAGTTTGACGCTGCCCTGGCGGAAGGCAACCGCGAGCAGGCCGATAGCGCTTACAAGGCTGCCGTCAAGACCATTGACGAGTCTGTCAAGAAGGGTATTCTGCATAAGAATAATGCTGCCCGCAAGAAGAGCAGCATCACCCGGAAGCTGAACCAGATGGCGTAATCAAACGCTTTCAACCCCCTCCCGATTGCCGGAAGGGGGTTTCGTTTTTTGCAGGCACGAAGGTGCCTACTCTATTTTAATTCAATCGTCCCGAAGGGACACCTTGACTTCTTCCCTATTCACTATTATTTATTACTTTCCAAAAATCGACCCCGAAGTAAAAGTGAAGCGTGAATAGTGAAGAGGTAATAAGTAAAAATCGACAAGCGCCTTACGTCGCTTGTCGATTTTTGGTGCGGGAGAGGAGACTCGAACTTGAAAAAGCTGCCTTTGTCTGAATTTATGCAAGGTAATTTGTGGTATTATTCAATTATATTCTGGTCGTATCTTCACTTTTAAAGCAGTATGCTTTCATCGGATTTGCACCCACAACACCCAAATAACACCCACAAAAAACGCCCGGAGGGCTCCCTCCAGGCGTTCCTTTTATGACCAAAGATCAGGGCTGTCTGTGACGTACTCCCCGGCTTGCATCTCCGCTTCCGACGTTTCCAGCTGCGCCCGCTCTGCTGGGGTCAGCTTGGTAAAGTCAGGGTCCCAGGCCAACACCATTCGCTTGACCAACTCAAACGCAAGCGCTTGCTCCGCTTCCGGGAGCATATCTACCATTCCCGCGATCTGTTCCGCAATAGGAGCCATACAAAACCCTCCTTTACTTGTAAATGTCTCCGCGACTGCCTATGTTTATAATATGCAGGATTTCCAATTGATTTTCAAGGCCGAATTTGTAAACAATTCGGTATTTCCCAACTCTCAGCCGGTACCGGCCATCGGAATATCCCTGCATGAGCTTAATATCCCCCACAGGCGGCTTGTGCATCAGGCCCAGAATACCGTTGTGAATACGCTGCTTTGTCTGCTTGTCCATTGCACGGATTGCCTTTTCAGCAGCCTTTGAATAGCGGATTTCCACTGTCAGACCTCCTGTGCTTCCACGTCGGCGTTCTCCCGCTCCAGCGCATCTAATATCACTCGGTTAATAAATCCGTTCACTGACTCCCCCCGCGCCTCACAGTGGGCTTGAATTTCCTCTTTGCGGCCTTTGGGGATGCGGACGCGGATTTCATCGAACTTTTCAAGATATTTGTCCGTTGCTCTTCTTTGCGCCGCGCTCACCTTACGCTGTTCCATTTGCATTTTCCTTTCATGCCCTAAAAAACAAAGGCACTTTTCTCATTATAGCCATATTATACACCATTTTTCTATATGTGTCCATATATAAAATAAACATATATGTACCCATATATTTGTACGCTTTGTCAATTGATATATGGGAACATATATTGTATAATATAGACAGTTGATGAGGGAAACATCCTGGTGGAAACTGAGCCAAAGGCATAAGAAAACAACGCCAGGTGATATCCAAAAATCCAAATCAGGAGGTATAAACCATGGGAACAATTGAACTCACAAGCAAGGTCCAGGAGCTGCGAGAGCTTCGCAGAATGGCCGATGAGCTGGCCGCCGAGATGGAGGCCCTGCAAGACCAAATCAAGGCCCACATGACCGCCCAGGGCGTGGATGAGCTGACCGGTACAGATTATAAAATCACCTGGAAGCCGGTCATCAGCTGCCGCTTTGACAGCAAGGCGTTCAAAGCCACCCACGCAGAGCTGTACGGCCAGTACACCAGGGAAACCACCACCCGGCGCTTTTGTCTGGCATGAGGAAAGCCCCTTGCATCAACGCCGACCAAAGCCAGATGCAAGAGGCCCCACAAAACCCACACGGAGCGGGCTATGACTGTATTATAGCCCGCTCCACGCAAGAAATCAAGGGCTACCAAGGAAATGCGGGCATCGGGCGTCAGACACCCCCACAGGCCGCAGAGAGGAAGGAAAGGGGTTTTTACATGGAAAGCGAAAGCGGCGCGTCCAGGGCGTCAAGGCCAAAGCAGGGGCCAAAATTACCGCTGCTCAGTAGCAGCACCAGTCAAGAGGCCATGCTTCAGGAGCTTCGCCAGCTGTATGACCAGGCTGATGACAAAGAAGCGTTCATGCGCTTTTTGCGTTTCGCTGCAGCTGGCCTTGAGGCCGGTGACAGTGTTGCCGCTATCATGAAAGCATACGGCACCCTATAAATGCGCAAAGTGGCCGCAGCCGCCCCATTAGGGCCTGTGGGCCGCTTTTGCTTGGTTCCGTGGTTTGTTCCGTGTCCCGCTTTTGCGCCTGTCAGCCGGTCTTGTGCGCTGCTGTACGTCATGGGGGATTTTTTCTCGCACTTGAGGGGGCCCGTGGTTTTCTGCATAGCAGTATGAAACTTTTTTACCCCCGGGGGACGTGTATAGAACCACGCCCGCGCACATACTTGCGCTTGCACACGCCCGCCCGTGCGCGGACGTAGGAAGTCAGCAAAAACCGGCCGTTTTTTGCGCACTTTTTTGACGCCTTTTTTCCTCCAAATTGGCCGCTTTTTTCTTGCGATCACAGCGCAAAAACACCCCGCGCCGCTCCAATGCCATTATAGCACGTTGGAACCAGCGCGGGGCGTTTTTCTGTTTTTTCTACATGGTCTCACCTAAAGATATACACTGCATCAAGCCCCAAAGGGCGCATTGCCCTTTAAGAAATTACCTTGTGCAATCCTCACAATTTCATTTACTCTGCGTCCTTTTTCAATTGTTTTGCAGGGACTAAATACTCCAAATAGGCGAATTCCCCGTATTCGTTTCTGTCTGACGGATTGGCAAGCGTTATGCAGCCTGGAGGCGTCACAAGCGTAAAATTATCAGACACGAATTCTGTCTTGATCTCCGGCTTTCTAAGGCCGCGAGATGGCGTCCAGGTCTGCTGGCCGAGCTTGCGGCCATTATCCCCGCCCTCTTTTGTAAAATACTTGGATAGGGCTGTAAAATCCATGGAAGCAACCGTCTCAAACTTGATATGTCCATAGGGCCAATGGGCTTGCATGAATTCTTCGGCATGGTCGATTCTGTTTACAACCAAATGAAGATGATACCGGCCTTCTCCGTGCGCGTTTTCCGTTGCATAGATGTATTTCACAGCCTGTCCCGCCCTTTTATACTCCGCCCGGATTTCATCAATCCAGCCGCGCAGGCGTTCAACAGCTTCCGCCCGCTCCGTTGGAAGATATTGATCTGAATACGTCAATGTCAGAAACATATCTCCAACGGTGAAATTGGCTGACATTACAAGGCGGCATTTATTCCATGACGTTCTTGCATTGATCCTGGAGCGGGCCGCGCTGGACATTTTCTTTTTTTCGGCCCGGGCTTTGTCGCTGTCCTGCGGGAGCTGCATCGTATAGCAGCACATCCGCACCAGCTGACCGGCAGTTTCGATTTTAACCCGCTTCGCCATTACGCGCACCAAACAAGAACGAGTTCACCAAGGCATATAGCATTTCTTCAAAACAGGAAACATAGACCGGAACATCTTCGAAAGATACGACCTCCGACATGGTTTCTTTCACCAGTTCCCCAAATTCTGCTTCCGCTTCGATATCCCGTGTCGCAAGGTTCGCAATCAGGCTAAACAACGCAGCGGCCTTGTCCGGCGTTATCATCTCCGCTTCCTCCGGCGTAAGCTCCGCTTCAAAATCGTATGTCGGACATTCCTCAGAGTAGCATGTCTCTGCGTAGAGGTTTACTTTCTTTTTGTTCTCATTGGTAGCGAATTCCAGGGTAAACAGGTCGGAATCAAGGGTCAAATTGAAATCTTTTTCCATTGTGTTACTCCTTTCGTGTCTTGTGTCCAATTTGGACACCTTAAAAATTCACAGGCAGCTGCCGGATTTTGCCCGCTCCATCGACTTGCTGTTCCTCTCCCGCCTCCAGGTAGGCAATAACCGCATCTACGCTGACCAGTTTTCTATTCCCGGCGTTGACAACCGGCACACGCCCACTATTGATGATACGGCGGACCATGTGAAGCGAAACCTCTGTATCAGGGTCCTGCGCCTTAATTTCTGCCAGGACGCCGGGCGCAGTGCGCATTTTAGGCAGTGACATTTTCATTCCCCTTTCTGGGTTCAATTTCAAATAATGTCTCGAATTCTTCACCAAGTGCTTCACAAATTGCTTTTGCAGACTTTGGGCTAATGCTCCCTCCGTTCTCCACGCGGCAAATTACAGAATGGTTCATTTCCGCATTTCTGGCTAAATCTGACTTGCTAAGTCCTGTTTTAATGCGTTTTTCCATCAGCACGCCTTCTTTTGCTCGAATCATAATTATCCTTCTTTCTTTTTCGTTTGTGCTTATATAGTTTTATGTGTTTACATTCGTGCTTATTCAAAGCATATCATACAAAAGCATAAATGTCAACACATTTATGCTCATATATACACGCACCATTGACATTTGTGCTTAAACGTGTTATTCTGTTACAAAAGGGGGAGCATTTATGATAGGTGAGCGAATTAAACTTCTGCGAGAAAAGGATTATTGTTCTCAAGCAGAATTAGCAAATCAAATTGGTATCTCGCAATCAGCGCTAGGTAATTATGAACGAGGGGACCGCGTGCCAGATGCAAATACACTTGTTTCTCTCGCGCAATATTTTAAAGTATCTGCTGATTACCTTTTGGGCTTATCCAACGATCCGTCGCATGTACCAACAGCAATTGACGAGTTAGGACTATCCAAAGGCGCAATTTCAGAATTGCTTCGTATCAAGGACCTAGGATTGTCCCCGTTTCTTGACTATTTTATCTGCTTTTCTGAGGACGGAGAATTGCAAAGGTTCCTAGTCACTCTGCAAGAGTTGCTTAGCACTATCAAAAATTCAAAACATCTTAGATATCCAGAGCTAGAAACCGATGAATTATTAGATGATGCGAGATTCTCTGAAGATCCTTCGCATGGTGCCGTTTGGGGCTTTTCAAAAGCTGCATCGGAAATTGAAACTTTAGCCAAAGAAAAGCTTGGAATCAAAGATGCTCGACTAGTTGTTGAAAATGATCTTGTTGACTATCTTTCATACCGAGCGCACCTTTGGTTGGATGACCTGATTCGTTTTATGACAAATGACGCAATTTCCAAGGAGTGATTTCAATAATGGCATATGCAGAAAAGCGCGGCGAAAGCTATCGTCTTCGGGCATCTTGCGGCTATACGGCAGATGGACGCCAAATCCAGCGGTCAAAGACCTGGAAGCCCGCTCCGGGTATGTCTGAGAAGAAGATACAGAAAGAGCTAGAAAAGGAGCTGCTTCGTTTTCAAGAGGAATGTGAAAGCTGTACCATGTCCGGCGATATAAAGTTTTCTGTCTTTGCCGAACAGTGGTTTTCAGAGTATGCCGCCAAGAAATTAAAGGCCAGCAGCATACAGCGAATGAGGAAATACACGGAGCGGGTTAATCAAGCTATCGGGCATCTCCGAATGGACAAAATCACACCGCGCCATATTCAGCAGTTCCTCAACAATCTAAGCGAACCAGGAATTAACCAGACCACAGGCGGGGGCCTTGCTCCCAAAACGATCAAGGAATACCGCTCCTTTATTTCCAGCGTGTTTCAATACGCAATCAGAATGGGAATGGTCAGAGACAATCCGTGCAGAAATACCGTCCTGCCTGAGCCGAAGGGAAAAGAAATCCACTGCTATACCCTGGAGGAAACGCAATTGTTCCTGGAAGCCCTTGAAGCCGCGCCGGTCATGTGGCGGGCGTTCTTCACGCTGGCAGTCTACAGCGGCTTTCGCCGCGGGGAGCTGCTGGGGCTGGAATGGCAGGATATTCAGTTTGAGGACCGGATTATCAATGTTTCCCGCGCCTCCTATTACACGCCAGCTGACGGCGTATATACAGACACGCCAAAGACCGCAGGAAGCCGCCGCTGCCTCCGTTTGCCGCAAGTGGTATTTGACGCCCTGAAGCAATTGCGCATCTCTCAGGCTGAGACACGGCTTTCCATGGGTGACCAGTGGCATGACAGTGGACGCTTATTCACCGGCTGGGATGGAAAACCGTTGCACCCGAATGCCCCTTACAATTGGTTAAGCCGCTTCTGCAATCGGAACAATCTTCCCTTCTACGGCATCCACCAATTCCGCCACATCAACGCCAGCTTGCAGATTGCATCGGGCGCAGATATAAAAACAGTCTCCGCGAACCTGGGACACTCCACCGTCTCCACCACCCTCAATATCTACGCTCATGCGTTCGACGAGGCCAGGGCAAAAGCAAGCGAGGGCGTCGGGGAGCTGCTTGCCAAACAGCAGAAGAAAGTTCGTCACGCATAGGCCCAAAACGCAAAATCCCGCTCCCAAATCGGAGCGGGATTTTGCTGTTTTTGGGGCCATAACACCCAAATAACACCCAAAGCGAGATATGCAGTTTATTTTTGCAAACATTTCATGCCATTAAGCACAAAGAAAAACCACGTTTCCCTGTGTTCTTCACACATTGAACCGTGGTTTCCTTGGTGCGGGAGAGGAGACTCGAACTCCCACGCCATAGGACACACGCACCTCAAACGTGCCTGTCTACCATTCCAGCACTCCCGCATCTCGGTATTCAGTTTTCTGAATGCCTGTATATTATATCGGCTCCTGCGTGTTTTGTCAACTGAAAATTTATAATTCCATGGGTTCTTTGCCAACTTTTACAGTTGCGAAAGCGCATGGTTTCTGTTATAATACATTCTGCGATTGTGCGGCTGCGCCGCGCGATTGGGATCTCGTTCCGTTGGGGAGGGCCGTGTTTTGCCCAGATTTTTTGTCTCTTCCGCCATGCTCCAGGGCAGTTTTGCCGTACTGGAGGGCGAGCAGGCGGCCCACGCCAAGGTGCTGCGGCTTGGCCGCGGCGACGAGGTCATTCTCTGCGACGGGCAGGGGCTGGAGTACCGCTGTATCATCTCCGATTTCAGTCCCGGTCAGGTGTCCCTGGTGATTCACAGCCAGGAAGCGTCCCGCGCGGAGCCAAGGCTGCAATGCAGCGTGTATATGGGCTTTCCGAAAGCGGACAAGCTGGAGCATGTGATTCAGAAGGCCACGGAGTTGGGCGCCGCGGAGATCGTCGCCTTTCCCTGTGACCGGAGCGTCTCCCGGCCGGACCGGAAATCTCTTGAAAAAAAGCTGGAGCGTTGGCAGAAAATCGCCGCCTCCGCCGCCGAGCAGAGCGGACGGGGCCGGATCCCCGAGGTCCTGGCGCTGAATTCCTTTGCGGAAGCCGTCCAGCGGGCGGCCCAGGCGGAGTTTTCCGCCCTGTTTTATGAAAACGAACGCACCCTTTCCCTGAAGGCCGCGGTGGAAGCCCGGCCCTTTGCCACTGCCGCCATCATGACCGGCCCCGAGGGCGGCCTGACGGAGGCGGAAGTACGGACGGCGCAGGACGCCGGGATGCAGGTCTGCTCCCTGGGTCCGCGTATCCTGCGGTGCGAGACCGCGCCTTTGTGCGCCCTGTCCGCCATTCTTTATGCGGCAGGCGAACTTGCTTGATTTTGAACATAAGGATCTGATTTGGATATGGCTACAAACAAACATATGACGGAGGAAAAGCTGCGGAAGTCCAAGGACGACAATTCTGTGGTCTACAAGGTCATGATCGCCCTGGTGCTGCTCTGCGGCGCGCTCTTCGCCCTGCGGTCCCTGCGCCGGTATTACGCCACCGTCGGCGGCTTCTCGGCCCTCTACGACCTGACGCCCTGGATCATGGCGGGAGGCCTGGCCCTGGCTGTGATCTCCGCCGTGCTGCTGGCAGTGTGGAAAAAGCCCGTCGTCAGGCTGATCTTCCCCTGGATTCTGGTCCTGGGCCTGCTGACAGCTGTCACCGGCCTCACCATGCGGACCTCCTGGGTGGACAACTTCCCCCTGCTGTATTTCCTCTGCGTGGCCGTGCTGCTGCAGTATGTGATCTTCCAGCTGTACCGTTGGGAATTCTTCCTGGTATCCCTCTCTACCGTGGCCGCCGGCGGCCTGTACTTCGGCTACAGCTCCGGCTTTGCCATGAACGCCAAGAGCATTGTGCTGTTCGTGGCGCTGATGGTTGTTCTGATTGGGACCGCCCTGTGTGCCTTCCTGGCCGCCCGCCGCAAGGGAAAACTGGTGATCGGCAAACACAGCTACGCCATGTTCTCCTCCAAATTCAATCCCATCTTCATCTACATTGTGGACGTGCTCTGGCTCTGCTGTACCGTCGCTGTGCTGTTCCTGGGCAGCCTGTTCGCCTACTACTGCATGTTCGGAGCCATCGCCGTGGAGTTCATTGCCGCGGTTTACTACACGTTCCAGCTGAACTGAATCAGCAAAACAAAGGCTGGCAGCACACGCTGCCGGCCTCTTTTTTCTGGACTTACGCGCTTCCGTCCGGGCATATGCTTGGACGGGAGGGATGTGGATGCGGTCTTCTGGTACCATGCTTCGCAGCGCGCTGCTGCTGACCCTGGCGAATCTTGCCATGCGGGGCGTCACCATGCTGTTCCAGGTCTATCTGACCGGGCAGGTGGGCGCGGCGGGGGTGGGACTTTTACAGCTCATCATGACCGTCCACAGCTTCGCCGTCACCGTCGGAACCTCCGGCATCCGGGTGGCGGCCATGTATCTCTCCGCCCAGGAATACGGCCTCCGACGTTTCGGCGGCGTCCGGCAGGCCATGGTCTGGTGCATCGGCGCAGGGATGGCTCTCAGCGCTCTGGTGGGCGCAGCCATGGCCTTTGGAGCGGAGGCTCTGGCGGTCCACTGGGTCCAGGATCTCCGGGCCGCGGCCAGCCTGCGGCTTCTGGGGCTGACTCTGCCCCTGACCTGCCTCAGCTCCATTCTGGCAGGCTATTTCACCGCCTGCGGCCAGGTGCGGCGGCTTGTAGCCGTAGAAGTGGCCGACCGGGTGGCCACGGTGGGACTGACCGTATGGCTTCTGGGATTGGGCGTCTCCGGCGACCTGGCCCACGCCTGCGTGTCCATTGTGGGCGGCGGGGCCTTGGCATCCCTCGGCTCCGTGACCGTCCTGCTAGTCATGCTGGTGCAGGATCTGCGCCGCTATGGGCCGCCGGGAGAATCCCTCTCCATGGGACGGCGGCTGGCGCGGCTCTGCGTGCCCCTGGCCCTCAATGACTATCTCCGGGCCGGACTGAATACGCTGGAGCATTTTCTCATTCCCCGGGGCCTGTCCCAGGCTGCCGGGTCCCAGGAGACGGCCCTGGCCGCCTACGGCACCATTCACGGCATGGTCTTCCCGGTGCTGATGTTCCCCAACACGGTGCTCTACTCCGTGGCAGACCTGCTGGTGCCGGAGCTGGCACGGTGTCAGGCGGAAAAAAATCAGCGCAGGCTGGTCCATTTGACGGGGACCTGCCTCCGCATGGGGATGCTGTATGCCGGGGCTGTGGCCGGGCTTATGTACGTTCTGGCAAAGCCCCTGGGCCTGCTGCTCTACAAAAGCCCAGAGGCCGGGCGGTACATGCGGCTGTTCGCGCCGCTGATTCTGATGCTGTACATGGACTGCATCGTGGACGGCATGCACAAGGGGCTGGGGCAGCAGGTCTACTGCGTCCGGGTCAACACCCTGACCTCTCTCCTGGACGTGGCGCTGCTGTTCTTCCTTCTGCCGAAGTACGGCATCGGCGGTTACTTTTTCAGCTTTGTATTGACCCATGCCGTGAATTTCTATCTCAGCATCCGAAAGCTCCTGCAATTGACAGCCCTCACGCCATCCCTCAGCTTTATCCTGCGAACGGGGCTTTGCGTCTGCGCCGCCGCGGCTGTGACGGGCTTCTATGTGCCCACGGTCTGCCGCTGGGGCAACGTGCTGCTCTCCGCCGGAATCTATTTGACGCTGCTGGGTCTGCTGCTGCTTTTGACCAACACCTGGCGAACAGAAGACAGCCAATGGCTGCGGAGGAGCCTGAAATAAGGTTCCATGTCTATCTGTAGGGCGCGGGAACCTGACGCACCGTTGGGCAGTTAGTTCCAGTACACAGCCGCCCGCTGGGCAGTCTGAGCCGGGATGCAGCTGCCTACAGCGGCACGTCCAGTGGCCGTGCCCTACAAAGCAGGGTGCAGAACATTGACAAGGGACCGGCGAATTTGATACAGTTAGAAAAAAGGAGGCGCTCACATGGCTGACGTCCAGATCCATCCGATTCCGCCGCTGTATGACGGGGAATCCAGAATTCTAATTCTCGGCTCCTTTCCTTCGGTCAAATCCCGGGAGGGACAGTTTTTCTACCACCATCCCCAGAACCGATTCTGGAAGGTGATCGCCGGGGTATTGAATGTGAAGCCGCCGGAGACCATCGCGGAAAAGGCCGCCATGCTCCACGGGGCACACATCGCCCTGTGGGACGTCATCGGCTGTTGCGTCATCGAAGGTTCCTCCGACAGCAGCATCCGGGATGTGGTTCCCAACGACCTGTCCCCGATTTTCCAAGCGGCGGACATCCGGGCCGTCTTCTGCAACGGCGGGACTTCCTACCGCTATTATCAGAAATATACCCAGGGGCAGACCGGCGTGGAAGCCGTGAAGCTGCCCTCCACCAGCCCCGCCAACGCCAGCTGGTCCCTGGAACGGCTCACAGAAGCCTGGCAGGTGATTCTGCCGTATATAACGAATTAACAATTTACAAATGATTGAAATTCAAAATACACCCTCGTGCCCACATGGGGGCACGAGGGTGCGTTCATTTTTTCAAATCATCCGCGTCAGCGGATACATTCATTGTCCATTGCGAACACGTTTCTGCTTTCGGCTGAACCAGATGAAATACAGGATGTTCAATATAATACCAAAGGTAGTGGCTGACGGGGCGGCGAGGCCGATGGCGGTCAGGCTGGCGTTGGGCTGGATGCTCATGAGGTAGCTCATGGGCAGGCGGACCAGGAAGGTCTGGGCCAAGCCCTGGAACATGACGAAAACCGTGCGGCCGTTGCCGCTGAAATAGCCGATGAAGCTGAACAGGATGGACGTCACCACGGTCTCCGGCGCGAAGCCCCGGAGGTACTCGGCGGAGCGGATCAGCACCGTCTCATCGTTGGCGAAGATGCTGGACAGCAGCTCGCCCTGGAACCAGCACAGCAGGAATACCACCACGCCGATGGACGCACCGATGCCCATACCGGTCAGCATGGCGCGCTTGGCCCGATTGGGATTCCGGGCCCCCACGTTCTGGGCCACGAAGGAGGACATGGACTGCATCAGGGAGCCGGGAATCAGCATGACGAAATTGGTCAGCTTGCAGGCGATGCCATAGCCCGAGGACGCCTCCAGGCCCAGCCGGTTGATAAAAGCGCACAAGGCCAGGAAGGACAGATTGGTCAAAAGCTCCTGGAGGGCGATGGGCATGCCCAGGCGCAGGAAGTTGGCTGTCTCCCGGTTGAAGCGCAGGTCCCCCACCGTCAGGGTGAAGGGCAGCGCCCGCCGCCGGATGATCAGCAGGGACAAAGCCACGCTGACGGCCTGGGCGGCAACGGTAGCCACGGCCGCGCCGACCACATTCAGATGGAACACCGCCACCAGCAGCAGGTCGCCGAGGATATTGACGCCGCAGGCGATGGCCACGAACAGCAGGGGCAGCTTGGAATCGCCCATGCCGCGAAAAATGCCGCTGATCAGGTTATAGAAGACCGTAAACAGGATGCCCCCGCCGCAGATGCGCACATAGGTGACGGTCAGGTCCAAGGCCTCCGCCGGCGCCTGCATGAGCCGGGAGAGAGGCCGGGCAAAGACCAGAAGCGCCGCGCCGATCAGGACCGACAGAAGGGCGAAGAAGCAGACCGCTCCGCCCACCACCAGGCTGAGCTTTTCCGGCCTGCGCTCGCCGATGTAGCGGCCCATCAGCTGGACAGGCCGGCCACCGTGAAGAGGACCACATTGATGACGCTGCTGCCGGTGGAGACCGCGGAGATGCCCGTGGTGGTGCCGAAGTGTCCCACGATCAGCAGGTCCACCGCGCCGTACATGGCCTGCAAGACCTGGGCGGCCAGGATGGGAAGCATGAACCGGACGAGTTTTTTCAGAATACTGCCTTGGGTAAAATCCATTTGTTCCTGCATAGGGTCCTCCAAAATCAAACCGCGAGATTCGGCTCCGCCGCCTGGGCGATCATCTCCGCCAGGGTCTGGGAGCCTTCATGGGTATAATGGACATGGTCCTTCCGCCATGCCATGGGAAGGGCCTCCGACGCCGCGTACAGGTCCAGCACCGGGATGTTCATCTCGGCCATAACCCGCTCCGCCAGGGCGTTGTACTGCCGGATATCCCCGTTCCGGCGGACGCTGGGGCCGCTGTACCGTTCCTCCACGGTGTATGTGGAGGTCAGGAACAGCTGCTTTGCCTTGGGAAACAGCAGCCGGATCCGCCGCACCAGGCGGCCGAGCATCAGTTCATAGGTCTCCGGCGGCGTCAGGCGCCCGTCATCGTACATGCGCAGCACGTCCCACAAGCCGAAGTTCCAGATCACCAGATCGATCTCCGTCGCGGGACATTCCGCCGCCCACCGGCACAGATGCCGCAGGGCATACTGGGCAAACTGGCAATTCTCACCCGGGGACCAGACCCGGTACTTCCCTTCCCACCGGCGGCGCAGAAAATATTCATAGCCCACGTCGCCGTGATTCCCAATACGGATGGAGTCGCCCAAAAGAAAAATCTGTTTCATAACCGCTCCTTTGAAAAATTAACAAAAACTTCACGCCGATTCCCTTGCATTCGGCAGCCCGCCGGCGTAAAATAGACCAAGAATTAAAAAAGGAGGTGTGCGTATGGTCCATAGAAAGCCGGATATCGATGATCTGATCTTTGAAGACGAAGAGTACCGCGTCAGCGAGCGATAAACAGACAGCTGAACAGAAGGAATTGGCCCTGCGAAGGCAGGGTTTTTTCTTTTCTCTTCCGATGACAACATAGAAAAACGGGACGCACATAAGCGTCCCGTTTTTGGAGCTGTTAGGCAGATTTGAACTGCCGACCTCGTCATTACCAATGACGCGCTCTACCGACTGAGCTATAACAGCGTCTCTCGCAATCAGCTTCATTATTATAACATAATTTTCTCAACTGTCAAGCATTATTTTCTGAAATTTCTGTTTTTTTGCCGGTGCGCACCGTGGGCGGCCACATGGGGCCGCCCATACGGTATCACATGGTCGTTACACCTGAATTTCACCGGAGAGGATCTTCTTGTAGTCCTCCAGGTTTTTCTGCAAAAGCGTGGGTGTATCCAGATGATAGGGGCATTTGCTGGCGCACTGGCCGCAGTGGAGGCATTCCTCGATCTTCATCATCTTGGCCTGGACCTCCGGCGTCAGCTGGGCTTCGCTGGGGCCACGGCGGATCAGCTGGCTCATGCGGGCGCAGTTGAGAATCTCGATGCCCACGGGACAGGGCATGCAGTAGCCGCAGGAGCGGCAGAAGTCACCCACCAGCTCCTTCCGGTCCTGCTCAATGACGGCCTTCAGTTCCTCCGTCATGGCGGGCGGATTTTCAATGTAGGACAGGAACTCATCCAGCTCCTGCTGCTTCTGGACACCCCAGATGGGCAGCACATGGTCAAACTGGGCCTCGAAGGCGTAGGCGGCGGCGCTGTTGGTGAGGAGGCCGCCGGAGAGACCCTTCATGGCGATAAAGCCCATGTTCTTTTCCTTACACTTCCGAACCAGGGCCAGATCCTCATCGCTGGCGAGATAGCAGAACGGGAATTGCAGCGTCTCATAGAGGCCGCTGTCCACGGCCTCGTTGGCCACGGGCAGACGGTGGTTGGTGATGCCGATATGACGGATCTTTCCCTGGGCCTTGGCCTCCAGCATGGCCTCATAGAGGCCGGTGCCATCGCCGGGCTTGGGACAGAAGGCCGGATTGTGGAACTGGTACAGATCCAGATAGTCCGTCCGAAGGTTCTTCAAGGTGGTGTCCAGGTGTTCCCAGAAGGTTTTGGCATCTTTGGCATGGGTCTTGCTGGCAATGTAAACCCGGTCGCGAATCCCTTCCAGGGCCTCGCCCAGCTTTTCCTCGCTGTCGGTATAAGCCCGGGCGGTGTCAAAGAAGGTGATGCCGCCCTCGTAGGCCCGCCGCACCAGGGCCACGGCGTCCGCCTGGCTGATTCTCTGAATGGGCAGGGCGCCGAAGGCGTTCTTGCCGGTGGTGATGCCGGTATTTCCTAATGTCACGGTGATCATGGCTGTTCCTCCTGTTCATCTCTGGAGAGCTGCCAGGCCTGAAAGGCGTCGGCCGCCGCGGCAAATTCCTCGTCGCTTTCGATTTCCTCCACATTGAACGCCTCGCCGTCGCCCAGGAATCGGAACAGATAGATGTCCGCCTCCAGCTCCGGCGCGTCCAGGTCCGGCGTCATGGCAATGTATTCCCGTCCATCGGCCTCATAGACCGCGATCACGCGGAAATCCGCCTCGGAGGTCTGACCATCTTCCTCGGTACTGGTCAGGGTGATCATCTGGTCGTTCCAATCGGAATCTTGTCTCATAGCAGTTTCTCCTTGTGTCTGGTTTGCTCCATTATAATACGGAGCGTCCAAAACCGCAAGGCCGCCATCCTCGTCAAATGAAAAAATACAATTATGACAATCGGCTGGCATAGGCGGACTGTAGGGCGGGAAGGTGAATTGCCCGAAGGGCAAGAGAGGCCGGTTTGGACCGCAATCCGATACGCTGTTTGGCAGCCGGTTATGGGACGCAACTGCCTGCAAGCGGCACGTCCAGTGGCCGTGCCCTACAAGAGCTTCTTCGCAGCAATGACACTGCGGTACTGAAACCGATCGTCAAAACGGAAGTAGTTATGGAATAGCTGCGCCGCCGCACCTCTGCTCGGGAGGTGCGGCGGCGCGCTGTCTTTCAGAATAGTCTTGCTCCGTCCGCGAATTTGGCGTGGATGTTCCGCTCGTCGCCCAGGTAGGCGATGCGCTCCAGCCGTTCCTTGACGGTCAGGGGCTGGGGATGATCCAGGTTTTCGTCATCCAGGACCACAGCGTCCAGTTCCCAGCCGGGCTCAAAGGCGCCTACGTCGCCGAAGAACGCGCCGCCGCCCCGGGTGGCCAGATAGAAGGCCGTGTCAAAGGTCAGGGGGGCCACACTCTGGTCCAGAAGCCGCCAGCGGAGCTTGCTGGCCTGGATGGCGTGGGTCATGGCACGGAACATGCTCTCATGGCTGCCGCCGGCCACGTCGGTGGCAAGGCCCACCTTCAGGCCGTAGTCCAGGAATTTGCTGATGGGAGCCACGCCGGAGGCGATGTTCATATTGGATTCCGGCGAGTGGGCGATGAACACGCCGTTCTGCCGCATATATTCCATCTCCAGAGTGTCGGAGTGGACGCAGTGGGCCATGATGCACTTGTGGTCTCCGCCGAAAAGGCCGAACTTCCGATAGGCGTCGCCGTAGTTCCGGGCGGTGGGCACCAGCTCCTTGACCCATGCGATTTCACTGTAGTTCTCGGACAGGTGGCTCTGGACCGGGATATCAAATTCCGCCCGCAGGTCCGCCAAGCGGTAGAGCAGGTCGTCGGTGCAGGAGGGAATGAACCGGGGCGTCAGAATGGGCTTGGTGTGGGTCAACTTCCCCGCCGTGTCCTCCAGCCATTGGCGGGTGTTCCGCACGGAGGCCACGGTGGACGGCTCCGCCAGATACAAAGGCGAATTGCGGTTCATATTGACCTTGCCCACGTAGGTCACCAGGCCGGACTGCTCCAGCTTTTCCATGAGAAGCTCCGTGGCCGGGACGTGGACCGTGGCAAAGACGCAGGCCCGGGTGGTCTCACTGCGGCGCAGATGATTCGCAAACTGGCTGTAGGCTTTTTCCGCATAGTCCCGGTCCTGGTATTTGGCCTCCTCCGGGAAGGTGTGGGTGTTGAGCCAGTCCAGCAGCTCCATGTCCATGCCGAGGCCCCGGAAGGAGAACTGGGGCGCATGGAGGTGCAGGTCCGTCATGCCGGGAATGATCAGCCGGTCGCCGAAGTCGGTCATGGGCAGGCTGCGATATTTGGCCGGCAGGATGGGATACACCCCGGCGCACCGGTCCTCCACGCAGACAAGATAGTGATTCTCCCGGACCTGCAGGTGATTCCGGTCCAGGCTTTGGCAGATGTGCCCTTTCAAAACAAAGCTTGCCATGGGGCATTTCTCCTTTCTGGTATCAGTATACCACGCTTTCGCCGTCGCTTCGCTACTTTTTATAGCCGGTGATTCCGTTGACGTCCATCCAATTCCGCTTGGCGTTCATGAGCGCCGCCAGGGCCTCGTCCTCCGCGCCGTTTTTTGCCCGCAGGATCGCCTGCAGGTTGTAGAGATCGTTGTAGGTCAGATAGGGATAGTCCTGGTTTCCGTAGGCCCCGTTGGGATACACGCAGTAGTGCAGGTCTCCGGCCCCGTTGATCCAGCTGGAAGCCGTATCCCGGATGGCCTGGAGCAGCCGCTCCGCCAGCTGGGACAGGTCCGGCCGTTCCAAAGCGTCGGAGAGATGATAGAGCAAAATGCACTCCGCCGCCAGATGATTTAAAGAGCAGTGGGTAGGGCTTCCGCCGTCGGGATGGAAGTAGTCCTCCACAAACCAGCCGCCGTCCTTCGTCTCGAAATGGTGCGATTCCGCAAAGGATGTATAGAAGGCCGTGTAGCGCTCCATGGTCTCCCGGAATTCCTCCCCGCCCACACGATTGTAGACCCGCACATAGATCTCCATCAGGTCCGTATTAAAGCGGGTGTCATAAAAACCGGCCCCGATGCCGTAGTCCGTGGACAGCCAGCCGCTTTTAGGCAGCGTCTCCCAGTAGCCCGCCTCATTCTGGATCTGAGACAGGGCGTCCAGCATGGCGGTGGACAGGTCCTCTGCGGCCCGGAAAGCCGAGGCCACATAAGCAAAGCTCTTGACCAGATAGGACGCCGGGCAGCGGTAGAGGTAGTTTTCGCCGGTGGGCTCATAATTATAGGGGCAAGGCCAATAGAAGCCGTCATAGCACCACTTCCCCTCGCCCTCCATGGTGTAGGTGGCCCACAGGCGCTCGCAGTTGGGATGGGACCAGTCCAGCAGCGCTTCAGCAGAGCAGACCGTCAGATAGTCGCAGACGCAGGTTCCCTCCGGCGCGGTTCCCAGAAATGTAACGGTCCACTGGCCTCCATCCTCCGTGATTTGGAGCTGACCGTCCTGCTGGGGCAGGTACTCCAGCACGCCGTTCTCCCGGCACACATAGGTCTTGGGCAGGTACAGAAGCCAGGAACCGCCATCCTCCAGCTCCAGCTCCACCATGCTGGCCCCCAGGGTGCACGGCTCCATGGGCTGCCGGACCCAGGTTCCGCCGGTCCGGTCATAATAGCGGAGCTGGCCGTCTTCCTGGAGTTGGAAGGAATCCAGCTCCAGCTCGCCGGAGCTGGTGAAGACCCGCCCCATGGTAACCACGTCGCCGTTGGGCAGGCCGGTCTGACGCCGAAGCCTGCGGCGCCCGTCCTGAAAGTCCTCCTGCTCATAGACGCAGACCTCGCCTTCATCCATGGCAAACCGGCGCGCCGGTTCCTCCTCCAAAGCGTCAAAGACCGGATCCGCGTAGACGATCTCCGGCTCGATCTCAATGACCTCCTGCACCGGAACTTCCACAGGAGGCATCTCCTCCGGCACGGTCACAGGCTCCTCTGTGACCGGCAGCAAGGCCGCAGCAGACTGCTGCCGCCCAGCCTTCCGCTGGCAGCCGCACAGGAACAGGAGTACCATTGCCAAACACATCCACCGCTTCACCGTGACCGCCTCCCGGGATTTTCAATTTTATGATAGTATACCACACTTCTCCCGGCTTGTCACGGAATCCTTGTAATTGGTCCGGTTTTGAAATATAATAAAACATGGATTCGGCGGGAAACAGAACATTGACAGAGCACCCTCGCGCCCCCTTTGAGGGGGCTCCGCGAAGCGGTGGGGGTTGATGGAAAAGCAATTGTACCGTTGGCCCGGCAATTGCAAGCTTGCAACAACCCGGCAGCCGTTCGCGAGCTTGCGAGCTTCCGATCGTCATAATTCCGATTTTCCTATCGGATTGATTCTCACTCCAAAGGAGTTCGTTTATGAAGCGATTGTTCCCTGGTTTCTTGATTCTGTTGGCGGTCCTGCTGCTGTGCTGTGCCTGTGCGCCGGTGCTGGTGGAGACGGCGGAGGATCCGCTGCCGCAGGCCGAGGCGGAAGTGGAATCAGAAGCGGAGCCGGCGCCGGTGCGGCCTTTGATTCTCCCGGTCCTGCGGGTCCGGCCCACGGAGACGCTGTTTCTGGCAGCAGGAGAGCTGAATATATACGAGAGATCAGGCGGCGGCGTCCAGCGCAGGATCTATGCACTGCCCGACGGTACGCTGGTCACCATGGGCCGGGCCGAATTGGAAGAAGACCCGGTGCAATTGGAGACCTGGACCGCCGCCGGTCTCGCCGGGACCGTCCGTTATTTTGACACGGACGGCGTCTGGACCGAGACGCCCCTGGATGAAGGCGAATACCGTGCCTCCACCATAGAGATCGAGCTGGAGGACGGGACCGTCTTCTTCCTCTACACGCCCAAATCCTATGTCCTGCGGGAACGGGACAGCCTGGAATGCCTGCCGGCGCTGGACGGCTGCCTGCGCATCTCCCGGGAAAACGGCCGCTGGCGCTTTATCATGGAGGGCAGCGGTCCCGTCTGCGACTACACCCTGGTCCGAAGCCATGCCTCCCTGCTCTCCTGGATCCACGAAAATTGCCCCGACACCTGGATGAACTACACCCAGGACGGGGCCGGAAAATGGTGCTTTGACGGCTACTACCGGACCACGCCCAGCACCTACGAGCCCACGGGCGACGATTATATCTATCGCTGCCCGGCCTCCTATGTGGTCCGGAGCCTGGCCCTGGCCGCGGAGGAAACCCCCACGGCGGCGGCCCTGACCCTGTCCATGCTGGAGACCCTGACCCGCAATCAGAATCAGGCCGGTTACTGGGCCACCGGGCCGGAAAGCCAGTGGCTCTCCAAGAGCTACGGCGTGGGTCCCGGCTTCTATGACACCCGCTTCAACACGGATCTGATGGAGATCTATGTCTACGTCTATCCGCGCTTCGGCGGCGAATTTCTGCGGGAGACCATGGACCGCTACGCGGACTTCTATCTCTCCTTTGCCGAAGACCACCATCAGGAGACAGCCAACGGCGGCTGGCTGGTGGAAGACTACTGGCACCCCGACGGTAGCCAGCCCCTCCACAGCTCCCTGAACCATCAGCTGGCCGAGTGCCTGACGGCCTTCCATCTGGCGGACGTGCTGAACCGGCAGGACCTCCGGGACCTGGCGCAGCGGCTCCTGACCGCCGTGGAAGACACGGCGGACCACTGGATCAAGAAAAACCACGACCTCTACTACCGCATCCAGCCCGACGGGACCTACTGCGGCGACGACTATCCCTACCTGACCTACAACGACCTCTACGACCTCCAGGCCTACCTGGAGGAAACCGGCCAGGGCCGCAGCGAACCCCTGGACCGGCTGATGCAGTCCAAGCAGAAATGGATGGACGCCAGCGGAATCACGGCGTACAAACAATAAAATGTCCCATTTAACGGACATGAAATGTGGTAGAATACAGAGAAATTAACGGTTCGGGCACGGGGATCTGTATTCCGATCGTTCAAATGACACTTATGAGGAGGCGGTCGCCTTGGCGAAGACGGAGGGGCAAAAAATTAAGCTGCTCTATCTCAAGCAGCTTTTGGAGGAGCAGTCGGATGAGGACCATCCGGTCTTGGTCCAGCAGATCATTGAATATCTCGATTCCAAGGGCGTCCCGGCGGAGCGGAAGAGCATCTACAAGGACATCGACTGCCTCCAGGAGTACGGCATGGACATTCTCCACAGCACCGGCAAGAATCCCGGCTACTATCTGGCCTCCCGGGAGTTCGAGCTGCCGGAGCTGAAGCTGCTGGTGGACGCGGTCCAGTCCTCCCGATTCCTGACCCAGAAGAAATCCATGCAGCTCATTGAGAAGCTGGGCCGTCTGGTCAGCGTCCACCAGGCAGGGGTCCTGAAGCGGCAGGTGGTGGTGTCGGACCGGGTCAAGACCATGAACGAGAGCATCTATTATAATGTGGACCGGATTCACGAGGCCATCGGGGCCAATTCCCAGATCCGGTTCCGCTACTTTGAGTGGGGCCTGGACGGAAAAAAGCACGACCGGCCCGGCCTCTACGAGGCCAGCCCCTACACCCTGGTCTGGGACGACGAGAACTACTATCTGGTGGCCCACTCCCAACGCCACGGCATCACCCACTACCGGGTGGACAAGATGCGCGACATCGAGGCCACGGGCCAGCCGCGGTTTGTTTCCAAAGAGGCCCGGGAGCTTCACGCCTCCGACTACGGTCGGAACGTCTTCGGCATGTACGGCGGCGAGACCGTGCCTGTGCGGATGCGGTTCCACAATTCCCTGGTGGGCGTGGTCCTGGACCGCTTCGGCCCGGAGACCATGCTGATCCCCGACGGCCCGGAATACTTCATCTTCACCATGGACATCGCCGTCTCCCCCCTGTTCCTGGGCTGGATGGCCGGCTTCGGCGACCGTGCCAGGATCCTCTCGCCCCAAAGCGTTATCGACGCCTACATAGCATTATGTAAACCAGGCTTGGCGCAGTATGAATAAAGCACAAACTTCTGCGCCGCCTCTTTGAAATACCGGTCGATTTCTTTACCGCCCACTGTATGGCGCGGCGACCCGACGCGCCGTTGGGCAGTTGGTCGCGGGATGCAGCCGCCTCCATGCGGCACGTCCAGTGGCCGTGCCCTACAAAAGTTTTTTCATTTGGAGCAGGTTAAAAACCCCCTCGCGTCCTCTTTTCAGGGGAGCGCGAGGGGGTTTGCTTCAGATGCGTACCATATCCCCGGTAATGTCTTTCAAGGTGGCCGCGCCGCACATTTCCATGGCGTCGGCCAGCTCCGCGCCCAGCTTGTTGACCAGGGCCTGGACGCCTTCCGCGCCTGCGCCGTAGACCATGGGGACGAAGGGGCGGCAGATGAGGACCGCGTCGGCGCCCAGGGCCAGGGCCTTGAACACGTCCACGCCGGAGCGGATGCCGCCGTCCACCAGGATCTTCATTCTGCCCCGGACCGCGCCGGCGATCTCCGGCAGGACCTCCGCCGTGGCGGGGCACTGGTCCAGGACCCGGCCGCCGTGGTTGGAGACCACGATGGCGGCGGCTCCGGCCTCCAGGGCCTTCAACGCCCCCTTGACCGTCATGACGCCCTTGACGATAAAGGGCAGCCCGGCCAATTCCGCGATCTGCCGCAGCTCCTCCACGGACTTGCTGCCTGCCGGGGGATTCAGGTTCTTCAAAAACGGCAGGCCCGCCGCGTCCACGTCCATGGCCACGGCGAAGGGCTTGGCTGCATGGACCAATTCCATTTTTTCCCGGATGGTGTCCAGATTCCAGGGCTTCACCGTGGGGACGCCGATGCCGTCCGCGGCGGCGATGCCTTTGGCGGCGGCCTCCATGACCGTCGGGTCCGTGCCGTCGCCGGTGAAGGCGGCGATTCCGGCCTGGGCGCAGGCGGGGACCAGAATGGCGTTGTATTCGGCGTCGGTGAGCTTGTCGCCGTAGTGGAGCTTCACGGCCCCCACGGGTCCGGCGAAGAAGGGATAGTGGAAGGTGCGGCCGAAGAGTTCCAGGCTGGTGTCCACCTTCGCATGGGGACACAGGGTATCCATGTTGACACGGATCTCCTGCCACTTGTCATAGTTCCGAATGGCCGTGTCGCCGGCGCCCTTGGCCCCCGGGCCGGGAATCTGGTTTTTGCAGGCCCGTCCATTGCAGACGCCGCAGGCCTTGCAGTAGGGTCCCGTCTGATTTTTCGCGCAGGCCAATGCTTCCTGATAGGTCATATGTAACTTCCTCTCATGTTTGATATATCTTAGCGCACCTCCGTGCCCCTACAGCGGGAGGCGTACGCCGATCAGCACAATTGCTTATCCAACAGCCCCCCGCCTACGAGGGTGCGCACAAATTGAAATCGTCCCGAAGGGACACCTTCATTGTCCATTGTCCATTGTCAATTCTCCATTGAGTATCTCCAGCATCTCCTGCACTCTGGCGTCCCAGGAGCTTTCCCGGCCTGCCTGGATGCGGGCCTGCTGGCGTGCCGGGTCCGTGTCCTCCAACGCCGCCTGGCAGCAGGCGACGAATTCCTCTCTGGTGTGGGCGATGTGGATCATGAGGGCGTATTGGAGCACCTGGTCCGGCTGGGGGGTGGAGACGATGGGCTTGCCGGTGGCCAGATACTCGTAGAATTTCAGGGGGCTCACGTCCTTGCTGAGATCGCCGGAGGCAAACAGGTTCAGGCAGGCGTCGAACCGGGCGATGTACCGGGGCAGCTGCTCGTTGGGCTTGAGGCCCAGGAAATGGCAGTTCTCCATGGCCCGCAGGCGGCTCAGGTCCACGCCGGGATTCTCCCGTCCGATGAACACGAAGCGCCAGTCCGGGTGGACCTGGGCGGCGTATTCCAGATAGCCGTACTCAATGCACGCCTGCAGAGCCCCCACGAAGCCGAAGATGGGCTTGGGAACCTGCTCCAGATCCTCCGGGCAGGGCTGGGGCTCCGCCGCCTGGACGAAGCGCTCAAAGTTGGCCCCGTTGGGAATGAAGGCCGTGTGGGGGTTGATCTGTTCCAGCCGCTCCGCCAATCCCTTGGCCGTGGCGAAGACCTGCTGGCACTTTTGGGCCAGGTCCGCTTCCATTTGGTCCACCAATTGCGGATTCATGAGGCCGCCGTAGGCCGAGTGGCGGTCCACGCAGTCGTAGACCAGCGCGCTGTGGGGCACATGGTCCACCAGATCGGCGGTGACGGGACTGTAGACCCAGAGCAAGGGCTTCTCAAAGCCGTGCTCTTTCATGCGCTTCCGGACATAGCGGGCCATTCTTTTTTGATTGAGCCGGTTGATCCAGCGGAATTTATTGAAAAAGGGCAGCACCGGCGGCAGGGCGTAGACCGTGAGACCGGGCTTGATCTCCTCCCCCGGCTCCTGATAGGCCTTCAGCTTGGCTTTGGCGTTGGGGTCCTTCAAGGGGGCCAGATAGGTGACGGAGGGATCGAAATAGAGAATCTCCGCGTCCGGGATGCGGCTCATGACCTGCTGCTTCCGGGTCGGGATAGGATGCCACGGCGACGTGGCGAGACAGACGATCTGCTTCATGTTGCTTCCTCCAGCAAACGCCTGGCGGCGGCTTCGTTTTCTTCGGCCAGGGCCCTGAGCTGCTGTACGCTGTAGGCGCTGGTCCCTTCCTGTAGGGCGTCTTCGGCCAGCTCCGTCAGCCGGTCCGCCGTGACCTGACTGAGGTCCGCATACCGGCGCTGGCCCAGGTAGTCCAGGAAACCGGAGACCTTCGGGTCATAGACAATCCCCGCCAGGGGCACGCCCAGGCCTGTGGCGAAGATCAGTGCGTGGAGCCGCATGGAGACCACAACCTGCATCCGACCCATCATGCCCACAATCAGATGGCCGTCGGCGGGGGCGGAGAGCATATGGTACGGACAATGGACCAGTTCCGCCGCCTGTTGGCAGGCCGCCTGGTCACGGCCGGGTTCCAGGGCGAAGAACACCGGCGTCAGGCCATGGTCCCTGTAGAGCCGGTCCGCGGTCTCGGCCATGGCGGGCAGCTTTTCCCCGAAGCCCTTCCAGGGCCGCAGGACAAACAGAGCGTACTGCCCCGCCGGGTCGACGCCCTGGGCATGGAGAAAGCTGTCCACCTGGGACGGGGCCGCCGGATCCAGCAGCACAGCCGGGTCGGCGGTGATCCGAATCTACGGCCGCCGGACTCCCATGGATTCCAATTCTTTCGCGTTCTGCGGCTCCCTTAGGG